>WJJN01000337.1 GCA_014729735.1 Candidatus Zhuqueibacterota bacterium | reverse complement strand
GTATGATAAACCGAATCCAAACGGAAATTGCGGCGTAAAGCCGGCGTCCAGATAATGGGATTCATTCCCCAGCGAAAATTGCTCGGCTCCTGCAGGAATATCATTGATATGCGTCCATGCCTCTGCGCGCGGCGGACGTCCCGTGTTCTTATGATTATAATAAATGGGTACCTGCCCAACCATTTTGGGGAACGTCACCGGTAGTTTGCCGGAGGGTGATTCGATCCCAAAGAGCAGGTCGACGATTGCCGGTCCCCCCATTGTTCCCGGATGAAATGAATAAAGCACGGCATCCGCCTTATCCAGTACGGAGCCGATGGTTAGCGGTCGTCCTGCCATGATAATTAGAACCGTGGGTGTGCTGGTCTCACTTATTTCTGAAACCAACTGCTCCTGAGCTCCCGGCAGGCTAATATCTGCCCGGCAATGGGCTTCACCGGATAATATCGATTCTTCTCCGAGAAACATCAGCACGATGTCTGATTTGTTCGCTGCTTCAATTGCGCTCGGGAATCGATCCTGATTTATTGCTCGCGATGTTTCCAGCGTTTTTACATAATGAATCTTCGCCGAACCACCCATGAATTCCCGCAGCGCGTTCAACGGCGTTTTCGTATCATCCGTAACCTTATCGAATGTCCACGTACCCAACTGGTCGTATGGCGCATCTGCCATCGGACCGAGAACCGCGATATTTTTCACTTCTTTGGAAAGAGGCAAAACCTTCCCGTCATTTTTCAACATGACGATGCTCTGCTCCGCAGATTTTTTTGCCATTTCCAGATGATCTGGATTCACGATTTCGGGGAATTGCGGCACATCGGTATAGGGATTATCAAACAAGCCCAGCCGGAATTTAACCCGCAGAATATTTCTCACGGCTTCGTCGATTTCCTCCATTGTTATTTTGCCCTCTTCCAGCAATTTTTTGATGTTATTTTGATAGGCATAAGTCGCCATTTCCATATCCACGCCCGCGGATACGGCTTTCAATGCAGCGTCTTTTTCATCGGCGCAAAAGCCGTGAGGGATCATTTCGGTAATCGACGCCCAGTCACTTACCACAAAACCGTCGAAATTCCATTCATCCCGCAGCACTTTTTTCAGAAGAAATGCATTGCCGGTCGCGGGAATTCCGTTGATGTCATTAAAACCACTCATCAGCGTTGCGATTCCTGCATTCACGCTTGCCTGGAACGGTTTGAGATAGACATTCCGCATAAGTCCTTCGGGAATGTAGGTCGTGTTGTAATCGCGCCCGCCTTCTGCCGCTCCGTATCCGACATAATGTTTCGCACACGCAGCAATGGCGTCCGGTCGGGAAAGGTCATCTGTCTGAAAACCGTGCGTCATTGCGACTGCCATTTTGGACGCGAGATAATGATCCTCGCCAAAACTTTCTGCAATCCGTCCCCAGCGGGGATCGCGGGAGATATCCATCATCGGCGCGAATGTCCATCGAACTCCCGAGGAAGCTGCCTCGACAGCCGCAATCCGCGCTCCTTGCTTCACCAGCTCCGGATTCCAGGTCGCTGCCAGTCCCAGCGGGATTGGGAAAATGGTACGGAATCCATGGATCACATCCCTGCCGATAATAAGCGGAATGCCCAGCCGACTTTCTTCGACTGCAATGCGCTGAATTTTATTGACTGTTTCGACATCGACTTCGTTCAAAATCGAGCCGAGGTGACCGCGGCGGACAGCTTCCTCATTTCCCCTGACACCATTTCTCTGGCTCATCTGTCCTATTTTCTCTTCAATTGTCATCTTCTCGATGAGCAGGTCGATTTTTTCTTCAATTTGTTTCTGATTGCCTGTTTGGCTAAAAACATTCGCAAAGGCAATCAAGAGCACAAGGATCATTGTTGTGAACGTTGTGAATTTCTTCATCGTTTTTCATCCTATAAGATTGAGAGTAGTATGGTTTGAAGTGCAATTTTTGCATAATGAGATTTTTGATTTTCGGTGTGTTTGATGCGTGTAGAAAATACAAAAACCGCGCCACGCCGGGGGGACCAACGTAACGTAAAGTATTTCAGGCAATTAGAAAAATACGATGAATTGCGTTGTTATTATTAATTTAATAATTGAGTTATTATTTTAATAAGAAAAATGACTTCTATTGCTTCAATCCCAATTCCTTGCACATCCGATAATAATTCGGCGGCGCCAGACCCAGCAAACGAGCCGCCTCTGCATCGGAAGTTGAATTCTTTCTAACGATTTCAAAATACTCTGTTTTAATCTGTCTTTCCATTTCACGCCACGGAACAATTTCATCAGGCGGAAACCGGAATTGTGTACCGGATTTGGTAACTGCTTTATTTTCAATTTGTATGCCCAGCGCCAATTGAATATGATTGACATTCAGCACATTTTCTCCATAAAATAGCAATCGCTCGACGACATTCTGCAGCTCCCGGACATTTCCGTGCCAGGAATAATGGATCAGCATATCCATTGCGTCTGCTTCGATATCCGGAGTTTCACGATTCATATCCATGCTGATTTTTTTTAAAAAGTGATTTACCAGAAGTGGAATATCCTTGCGACGTTCACTAAGCGAGGGAACATGAATCGGTACTACGTTCAAGCGGTAATATAAATCTTCACGAAAATTTTGTTTTTGTACTTCATCTTTCAAGTTTTTATTGGTCGCTGCAATAATTCTGACATTCACCTTTACATTATTGGTTCTACCAATTTTATCAATTTCACCTTCCTGAAGCACTCGCAACAATGCTGATTGTGTAGATAGAGGCAGCTCTGTAATTTCGTCTAAAAAAACAGTTCCCTGGTTCGCCACCTCGAACAAGCCGGGTTTTTTTGTTTCGGCACCAGTAAATGATCCTTTTTCAAAACCAAATAGCTCACTTTCGATTAAATTTTCAGGCAGGCTTCCGCAATTTATCGGAACAAAGTTTTCAAATTTTCTTTTTCCACGGTAGTGGATATTTGCTGCGACAAGTTCTTTGCCCGTACCTGATGAACCTGTTATCAATATATTGCTGTCAGATTCGGCACTTTTTTCGATCTGTTGGCGCAGGCTCTTTATGATTGGTGTTTCTCCGATAATCTGCTTTTTCTTCAATATATCATCGATGTTTTTCGTGAGCTTCTTGTTCGACCTCGCCCTGTCTTCCTCAAGTTTCTTCTTTTCAAATGCATTCACAATACTCAAAATAAAATCCGTGGGCTGGTAAATATATTCCTCAATATCTACCGGATATTTGGTGCAATACCACGTCGCTCCCGCCTCCAGCAACTGATTGGCAAATTCATAATCCGTCATATTAATTGTCATTTTGGTTACAACAATTACCTGAATAGTGGAATTGATTTTTTTTATTTCCCGAATAAGCTTTTCGCCCATAATTCCGCCCGCGATCTGGAAATCCATGATCACAATGTCGTAACCTTCCCGATCATTTTCAAGTAGATCTATTGCAACACGACCATTTGAAACTGTTTCCTTGATGACTATCCTGTTGGAAAACGGCTTTAGAGTTTTTTTGATTCGATTAACGTCATAATCTTCATCTTCGATGATCAGTACGGAAATTTTCCGGCTGTACTTCATATAACTCCTGTTTTGTGTTTGGGCACAACGGCGATTATGTCATTCTGAATGTGCCGTCTTTTTGGCGCATGAAGAATCTCATACCATGAAATTCAGTAAAGACATATGCTTAGTTGTATGAGCCTTCGTCGCTGCGCTTCTCAGAATGACTTTTTTTTTGAGTTCTCGTTCGAACACTATTTAGTTATGTGGGCTGATGCTCAAAATAAACTGGCAGCCCTTATCCGGCAGATTCCCGGCATCCAGCGACCAGCCGCAGCGCTCTGTAGCTATTTGATGAGCAATGTAACATCCATAGCCCGACTTCCGGTTCTGCGTCTTTGTCGAAACATTTTCCAGAAATATTTTTTTGATCCCGGCTTCGTTTGTTTTCAGAAGCTCCGGGTGGATTCCCTTGCCGTTGTCCGATACAATCACCCGTGACTTTTTCTGAACCGAATCATGCTCCGTCCGAACTGTAATCGTTATTTTTGCATCGTCCGAATGATCGATGCTGTTCTGGATCAACGGCTCGATGATTTCCCAAATGACAAATTCGTTAACCGCTAACCTTGGCATATTGCTATCCAGCTCCAGTTGAAATTCATCCTGATCGCTGTTTTGTGTGACGCGCAAAAAAATATTGTTAACGATAAATCGAATTAATTCATTTAAATCAGTCCGAAAAATGGGATTTCGAATGGCGTGAATCGGCGGGTCGAACCATTTCATATCATAGATCACCCGCGAGATGAAATTCGCGTATTTCGTGACGCGGTGCTTTATCGTGGAAATATTGTCCGCGGCAAGCGCCGACAGATCCTCCTTGATAAATCCCATGATCTTTTCAGCCTTGTGATGCGTATGATAGATCCGTTTCGTAAACAGGGATTCTTTCTGCAAATGAATATTTTCCTTCAGCTTCCGCTCTCGCTCCTGGAACAGAAGCTCTTGTGCTTCATTCCGTTCCTGAAGCGTGTACGAAGAAATGTAGAACATCGCCAGCAGTCCGAATAAGATCAAGCCAGTGGAAATAAGGCTGATTTCATTATACCCGGAAATAATACCGCTGGTGATCATCGTGAATTCCGGATTGCTCTTCATATAAACTGCGCCGGCATATTCACCTTTGGGGACGAAAGGCACGAACACATGAAATGTCTGCTTCCCCTCCAGAAAACTGTAGATCTGTTCCGACGTCTCGATCTTATCCATGATATTTCTGTACATTTCCACGGCGTGCAAATAAGTCGTATCCATATTTTGAAGATCACGCGACTGTTTGAAAAAGTAGGAAAACAACATTTGCCCGTTATCTGTCGCCAGAATTTTTTCACCTTTAGTCGATAGAATTACACAAACATCTTCGATGTGGTGCTGAAGAAGCTGCTGGCTGAGAATGATATTGAACGCCTGCACGATTTTCTTCGCTTCAAGCTCATCCTGATTCTGATTTTGCGCTGATGCTTCGAGCAGCATTTCGAGAGAGGTCGCGGTCAGATTGGCAATGCGTTCGGCAAAATCCTGTTGGTACCATTCCTGTGTTTCGAGCAGAAATTTTCGCATGGATACCTTTTGAATGAGCGTGGCAAACACCTGAAAAGACAACAAAATGAACAAAAGCACGAGCAAGTGTTTCAATTCAAAATGGTAGCTTTTAACTTTATCGACGAATTGTTTTGGTTTTTTTTTCATTTTATGACTCTTTTACTTGATAAGCACATAATTCGTATTCACCAGGGCAGAAGCTTTTTGCAGGGCTTCGGATACCGGCATTTCTTTTTGGATTGCCAGATGAATATAATAGGAAATGATATCGGAAATTTTGGTATACTCTACTAAATAGGGGCGATGAATTCCATTTTCCAACAGATTCCGGTAAAATTTCAAATCCGGTTCATTTTCGCAAAACAGGCTGTCATCATAAACAGACTGCACCACCGGCAGATAGCCTCCGGTTTCATAGAAAAGCTTCTGATTTTCCTCGCGAAGCAGAAATTTAATAAATTTGACGGCTTCTTCTTTCTGGGTTGAAAACCTGGAAACCATCAAATTCCAGCCCCCAAAAATATACGCCGGTTTTCCTCCGCTGAAATGGGGGAGAGGGGCTTTTCTGATGTGCCTTGTTTTCTCAATTGCAAATTTATCCTTATAATGTCTCAGAAATCCGGGCCAACCCCGAAAGAAAATCGCATCATTCTCAAAGGCGTGCAGATAACACTCGTACTCATCGTACTTGGTCACGATTGCCGGTGTTAATTTATACCGATGTACCAGATCGGCGAGCAACTGCACGACTTTCCGGCTGCCCGGACTATTCAATTGCAGCGAGTCTCCCTGAAATATATTCAATCCGAGATTGGCAAGTCCCTCGACATAGCTGCAAATCAATCCTTCGAAATTATCCGCCGCGTACAGATAGAATGGATTGTCGCTACCTGAGAACCTCCTGCCAAGCTTGATAAATTCCTCCCAGGTGATGGATTCCTGCAGCCGGCGTTCGATTTGTGTCGCATCCGGCAACTTTTTTATCAGATCGCTTCTGTAATACATCAATCCGATATCCATATAATGTGGGATAGCGTAAAGACTACTGTCCCAGAAACAGGATTTCAGAATGTATTTGATTATACAATCTGTTTCAGTATCGCTGAAGTAATCGTCAATCGGTTCGCACCATCGCGCAAACCGGGGAACCCAGATAACATCCACCGAGAACACATCGATGCGATTGCTCTTGCTGCGCAAAGACCGGGCAAGAAGCTCTTTGCGTTCATTCGTGCTGAATTTAGTAAAGGGCAAATTGACCGGTACGACCTCTATTTCCCCTTTATGCTCACGATTGAATTTATCGATTAACTGCTGATGGGCAATAGAAATATTATCCGCAAAGTAAATACGGCTCGTCCGGTCGTTCACACTGAATTTAAATTCGATGGGGATTATGGTAAAGAGAATGAAAAAGATGACAATCAATGAAATTGCGATGATCCAAAAATAAGAGGTAGAGAATATAAATTTCTTATTTTTCAAGCGTTTTTCCTGCATTTTTTGATGGGAAGGAACTGATAATCGTGATTTTCAGATTATTTATATTTAAGATATACAATCGAGAGTAAAATATCAAGCGAAAATTAATAATCCGAATTGCTCACCAGATATCCGGCATCTATCAAAAGAATCGTGAAAAGTCAATTGGACAACGGATG
Organism: Candidatus Zhuqueibacterota bacterium; assembly: GCA_014729735.1. Classification (GTDB taxonomy): domain Bacteria; phylum Zhuqueibacterota; class Zhuqueibacteria; order Thermofontimicrobiales; family Thiofontviventaceae; genus Mariaggregatimicrobium. The sequence goes on along the minus strand of WJJN01000337.1, from coordinate 480 downwards.
AAGTAAGATTATTCAGGCGCAGTGCAGAATTAGGCGTAGAACGGAATACTACAAATAACAGCATTGAGATTAATGGCTGGAGATCTTCAATGATGGAGATTTCCATAATGAGTAAATCGAAGTAGGAAGTACGAGGTTTCGTCTGCAAAGTCGAATATTAATGTATTTTTATATAATTAAAGCTCTTTGAAACTCAGTTAAACTCATACGCCACAACCCGGTTATCAAAAAATGTCGGAATCAGCAATAGATTCTTTTCCGGTATATATTCAATATCCGCTGAATTGATGTCAGATTCTGCCGTGTTCATTAACACTTTCACTTCCCCGGCAGAGCTGATGTATGCCGTTCTTCCCTGCCAATCCGATACAATGAAATTTCCTGAGTCTATCTTTTGCACGCCATCGATGCCGAATCCTGTCCCGGCAATCGTCGTAATGGATTTGTCATTCAAATCAACGGCTTTCAGGAAACCATCGC
>WJJN01000336.1 GCA_014729735.1 Candidatus Zhuqueibacterota bacterium | reverse complement strand
CAGGAAATTGATCTATACCACCACCCGGTCGGAATCTGGATTGTTACCTGTACCAGTCAGTTGAGAAACCTAACTCCCAAAATTATAAAACAGGAGGTGGGATTTCCGGCAGGATGGGATATCATTCAATTCGACGATTCCTTATACTGCGACACTTTTTCAAATTTCAGAGTTTTCATAAACGGTGGTGAAGTGGATACTGTCAACAAACTGAATCGCTGTCCGAATTACGTGGATCGGATCGGTAATACCTGGACAAGTAATGATCATGCAGGTATTGGTTTTTTAAATACATGGCAGCTCGATTTTGAAACAGATGAAACTAAAGAAGTCGTTGTCACTTTTAGTTTTGTAGTCAAAAAACCGGCAATCATCTTCAATCCGGATAACAAAGAAAAATGGTATCTCGAAGCAGTTGATTGGATCAAGCAGGAATATGTGAAAAAGAATGAAAGCGATTTTAAGCTCCATCTGAATCTGGGCTCTTTTTGGTCATCCTTTGTTGATACGCTTGCAATCAGAACGTATCGTTCTAATGACTGGCTGCTAATCGAACCGGAAAACGAAAGGGAGTATTCACCAAGGGATATTATCGAATATACTTACAGTGAGCCAATCGGTTTTTTCTCACCGCGGGAAACCGTGCTCACTGATTTGACTGAGGAGGTTCTGAGCAACAAATCAAAAACAGAATTAATGCTTCTGAGAAATACCTTTCCAGCGAAATACGGACGACCATTTATCAACGAGGTGCTTAATTTATTTTTTGAAAAGCAACCATGGTACGAAAAGGACAATAATTTCGACACCTGGTACATAAATGATTTTGATTTGCGCAATATGAAATTAATTTATGAATTTGAACAGATCGTAAAATAATATGTCCGATGATAAAATATATAAGATTTATTTAAGTGCAGGTCACGGGTTTTATTATAATCCGCAGTGGAAAGAATGGATGACCCAGAATCGCAGTTACTGGGGAGTCGTAGAAGACTTTTGGACCGTTCTGGTGGCTCGGGAACTATTCGTGCTGTTGGATGAAGACCGACGGTTTCAGGTGTTTATGAATCGCGACTTTTTCAATGAGGAACTGGGGATTAGTGGTCACCAGAAATGGATGGAAGCGTCGAATCTTTTTTTTAAGGAAATCGGAGCACCGGAGACCATATGGAATCTGGACAGCGGGCTGGAACAGGCAATTCGGGCGGATGCCCGGGGAGCATCATATTATCAGGCAGATATTGCTGTCTCTATTCATGCTGGTTCCGGCGGAGGAGAAGCAGCCGGACATTCGGTTTGGCATCACAGTCATGCAAATTTCGGGCGCAAACTGGCAGCAAAGATCGGGGAAACTCTGACTGCGCTGCCGAATCCTGCATACGGACTCAAATGCGATCGGCAACATGATGCTTTTGGTTTCTGGTACGAAAATCAGGGACGGATAATGGCGCTGGTAAATTATTTTCATAACGATCATCGAAAAGATAACGAACTTATGAAATTGCAAAGCAATATTACACTTTGCGCTCAAATGACCTATCAGGGAATCGTGAATTTTATTGAAACTTACGGACGAATGCTTACGTGGATTGAATAAGGATTTATATGGATAAAAAAAATGCAGGAGTAACATCTTCTCGGATAAAATTTTGTGATATGCGGTGTGAACATGCATCATTTCCCAAAGAATCGGATGTCGACGGATCAGGAAGCTGTCGAACTTTTTCCGCATTGTGGTGTGAAATTTTACAAGACTATGTCACGAAAAATGCACCCTGTTCGGTTCAATTCGGAAAACGCAGACCAAAGACAGGATTTTGATTACATTGCATGGCTATGTAAATTAACACATTTTGAGGTCGAAATATAAACGGTAAATCATACAATGAGGGCGACTCCATGAAAATGCATCTTTTATTATCATTAATGTTTGTGATGATATTATGCGGCTGTGAGGGAGAAGCTCCATCTAATCCGGTTGCTCAAACAACTGATCTTACTCACTCCGGTAATATAACTGTGGATGATGTATGGACAGCAGAGGCAAGACATATCATCGAGTCTGAGTTATATATCCAGCGGGCAGTTATTGTGATCGAACCGGGAGCAGAGATACAGTTCAGAGAGGGTGCCGGAATTTCAGTGATGGAATCCGGCGGTTTAATCGCAGATGGCTCCGATGAAGCGATTACGTTTGGATTGGCTGACGAAGGACAGGGCAATTGGAAGAATATCTATTTCGGTCCGAATGTCAATAGCGATAGCTGCAAATTGATCAATTGTAATTTTACCAACGGTGGTGCAGATGAAAATTGGGCGGCTGTTGTGTATTGCCGGCAGACCGGAATTACGATACGAAATTGTGAAATTAGCCAAAGCGCTTCTAATGGCGTTTATCTCGCCGGAGACTGTGCTCATTTGGATTTTGAGGATAACACGATCACTGCAAATGACGGAGCGCCAATCCTGACTGCTGCGTGTAATATCCCGCTCATTGGCGATGGCAATTATACCGGGAACGGATCGGATGTCATCGAAATCGTAGAGGGAACGATTCATTCGGATGCGACATGGCAGCATTTTGAAATTCCATTTTTCGTAAATACACATCTAAATGTCCGAAATTCAGCTTTCGATTTAAGCGCAGGAACCACGTTGATATTCGCAAACCGCAGGGCGCTGAGAATAGGCGAAAACAGCCGGTTTACTGCGAATGGAGAAGACGGACAAATCGTATTCAAAGGTGCGGAAGATCAAAACGGATACTGGGATGGCATTCATATTCGCGGTCAATCGAGCGGATTGTTGAACAACTGTCTGATCCGTTACGGTGGCGGTAATCCACAGGTACCGGCAAATATTTATATCGATGATTCACATCCTGTTGTTACGGGATGTATCATCAGAAACAGCGGTGATTATGGAATGTACGTGAATGGAGCGCCTGAGGTATTCACATTGTCTGACAACGTGATTTCACAGAATAGTGGTGCTCCGATAAGTATTGCTGCGGCGAACCTCAACTTGCTGGATGGCAATGAATTTGCCGGGAATGCCCGGGATGTTATCGAAATCAGAGGCGGCGAAACAGAAGGTGTGATCCGCAAGCCGACGACACTGAGCGATTTCAGTGTCCCGTATCTGATCAAAAACAAGGTGACAATTCGCTCGGCAACGCTACGGATCGAAGAGAACGTTCGTCTGAAGATGGATGCCGGCTCCCAGATCGATGTAATGGAAGGTGGAGGTCTGATCGCCGATGGCGGTTCACGCATGATCGAAATATCAGGACTCGATGAGTTCCCCGGCGCCTGGAACTGCATTCATTTCAGTCAATTTAGCAACGATAATAATTGCTTTCTTAATTTTTGTAATATAAAAAGTGGTGGTGGTGATAGTCAGAGACCGGCGAATATTTATCTGAATGATTCCAATGCAACAATCAAAAATTGTACGATTTCGGGCAGCCTGCATTACGGGATTTATCTGGCAGGAAGTTCAAATCCGGTGCTTGAGAACAATCACTTTATTGATAATTTGAAT
>WJJN01000035.1 GCA_014729735.1 Candidatus Zhuqueibacterota bacterium | reverse complement strand
TGCTTTCTTGGGATCTTCAACCTGTTCGCAAATTGCCACCCGGTGCCCGGCTTTAATCATCTTCGTCAGATATGTATTCAGCGCATGATACGGAAATCCTGCCAGCGGTACATCCGCCGATTTGCCGTGCGCTCGTGATGTTAGTGTGATCCCAAGCACCTCGGATGCGATCTTGGCATCGTCGTAGAACATCTCATAAAAATCGCCCATCCTGAAAAAAAGGACGGCATCTTTATGTTTGGCTTTAATGGCTAAGTATTGTTCCATTAAAGGAGTTGTTTTTGATGAAGTCGTCATAATTAATCCATCCGTTTATCCACACCCCAGCTCAATTTCGTCCGTAACAGATTATAAAATGTATTTCCTTTATATTGAACGGTTCTGGTTTTATATCCGGCTTTTTCCACAATAATGTATTCATTTGGCTTGATATTATCTGCAACCTGACCATCAGCAGAGAGGGTGGCTTCCTGATTTCCGACGTGAGGGTAGATCTGGATTCTGCTGTCGCCGGAAATCACCATGGGGCGTGCACCCAACGAATGCGGACATATCGGGTTGATAATGATCGCGTCTACATCCGGTGCCAGAATCGGACCCATCGCTGAGAGCGAATATGCTGTGGAGCCTGTGGGCGTTGCGATGATGACTCCGTCACAAAGATAAGTAGTCAAAAATTCTTCATTGATGGAAATATTGACACGCATTACACGCGTAGTATTACTCTTATCCACCACTATATCGTTCAATCCGTAAAAGGTCACGCCATCTTCCTGATTAATAATTTCCGCTTTGAGTACCATCCGTTCGAGAATCGTGTAATCCTCATGCAAAATATCCTCGATGCACGCATAAAGCTGTGAAATGGTAATTTCCGCCAGAAAACCGAGACCACCCAAATTTACGCCCAGGATAGGCGTACTGTGCGACCCAACGGATCGTGCAGTTGAGAGGATCGTTCCGTCGCCACCAAATGCCAGCACCATGTCGCAATTTGCACCAATGCAACCTGCCTTGCAAACGGGTACTGATTTTTGTGTCAGATTTAAGTAATCCAGCAATTGATCCTCGATAATATAGCTGATTTCCCGTTTGTCGAGCCAGGATAACAGATCCGGAATCACTTTGCTGATGACAGGTTTAGTGATGTTTCCTATGATACCAAACGTCATTTGAGAAATTCCCGTTCTAAATGAGTTCTAACTGGAAACCGTCTTCTTTTTTGACCAGCTTTTTCAATTTTTCTTCTGCATGATTCAGTTTCTCGTAACAGAGTTTCGCGTGTTTCATCCCTTCTTCGAACATCTGTAAGGATTGCTCAAGTGTCAATTCTTCCTGCTCCATTTGCTGAACAATCTCTTCGAGACGGTTCATTGCCTGCTCAAAATTTTTTTCTGCCATTTTATTCACCCCGTGTTTGAATTAGTCTCCCTTATTTACTTCGTCGACAGTGCCTGATATATCGCCGCTGCTGAATTTTACATTAATCTTATCATGCGGTGCAAGTTGTTTTGCTTTTCGAACAATGCTACCATCTTCTTTGTTGTAACAAATACTATATCCGCGCTTAAAAATGGCTTCAGGATTTATCGCGTTCAATTTTTGTGTGATTGAATCTGTTCTTTCCCGTAAAAGTCGCAACCGGTGTTTCTGGCTCGTTTCAAGTGCTCGGGTCAGTTCATCGAGGCGTTGCTCGTACTGGCGCACCATATCCGCTGGTCGGCGGAAGGCGTAGCTGTTTACTATGTTTTTTATTTTTTCCTGATTGAAAGAAATCTCCGAGTGAATCCGGGTTACCATTTTTTGTAACATGTAACGGATTTTTGATTGCAGTTCCTGGCGATCCGGAACTGCTAATTCGGCAGCAGCAGAAGGTGTTGGCGCGCGTAAGTCAGCCACAAAGTCGCTGATACTATAATCGATCTCATGCCCAACCGCAGAGATAACCGGAATTTTTGAGTTGAAAATAGCCCGTGCTACAATTTCCTCATTGAACGCCCATAAATCTTCCAGCGAACCGCCGCCTCGACCCACAACAAGCACATCCACCTGTCCGTATTCATTAAACTCTTCGATTGCCCGTGCAATTTCCGGCGCCGCATCGTCGCCCTGCACTTTTACCGGGTTCAGGATCAATTCTGTCCCCGGTGAGCGGCGATTTATAACGTTTACTAAATCCTTTATCGCAGCGCCCGTCGGCGACGTCACGATGCCGATGCGAGCCGGGAACATCGGAACCGGTTTTTTATGCTCTTCTTCGAACAGCCCTTCTTCATGCAGCTTCTGTTTCAATTGCTCCAGTGCAAATTGCAATTCGCCGATTCCTGCCGGCTGCATCTTGAATACATCCAGTTGATAGGCGCCGCGTTTTTCATATAATGAAATTCGTCCGTGAGCAATCACCTTCATCCCATCTTCCGCGGTAAAACGCAACTGTTGATTCCGGCTGCGCCACATGACGCAGGGAATCTGTGCTTCTTTATCTTTTAACGAAAAATAAAAATGTCCCGATGAATGCCGTTTTAAATTCGAGATTTCACCTTCGACCAACACATATTCAAAATTCGTTTCAAGCAGTATCTTGATTTCTCGCGTGATTTCACTGACTGTGTGTATTTTGGGTTCAACAATTTCAGATTCCATATCCATCATTATTTTCATCCAATATAAAATGAAGCATTATGTGTACTCTGCTTTTCTTATAATATAAAATGTTACAACAATTTTTAGAATTCGGCAAGACTTTTTTAAAAAAATATCGAATTGGATTTTTATCGAACGGTTTCGACTAGATTATGAAATGTTTGGATATCATCAACAATGGGCAGGCAAATAGTGAACGTTGTCCCTTTGTCGACCTGGCTGTCCACTTCAATATTTCCGCCATGGCTGTTGATAATTTTCAGTGAAATAGGCAATCCCAGACCTGTTCCGTGTTTTTTTGTTGTAAAAAACGGAGTAAACATTTCGTCCATAACATTTTCAGGAATACCGACGCCGGTATCGGAAACGAGAATTTCCAGATTTTTCTCATCACGTTTCCGCGTCGATATCGATAGATCGCCGCCGTCCGGCATGGAATAGATTGCATTCTGAAACAGATTCAGCAGTACTTGTTTAATTTGTTCGGGATCGAATAAGGTCAGCGGAATTGTATGATCGGGTTGATAATTTATGTTAATATTTTTTAGCTTTATTTCTTCCCTCATTTCAAGAAACGCAATAACACCTTCGATAGCTTTGTTGATGTCACCAGATACTACTGCAGGTTTTGCCAGTTTTGAAAACTCAAGAATCTTGGACAGCACATTTTCCAAACGTTTTACTTCTTCAGTAATAATTTGCGCGAAATTCATGAGACGTTTGTCTTGATTATTTTCGCTGGTAATTTTCTTGATATTATTAGCGAAACCACCGATTGTCACCAGTGGATTCCGGATTTCATGAGCAACGTGCGCCGCCATTTTGCCAATGGCTGCCAATCGTTCCGAGTGAAGTAATCGCTGCTGCGTTTCTTTTAATTCGCCGTATGCTTTTTCCAGTTTGTTTTTTTCCAGTTCCAGTTCCGAGTAAGCTTCGGCGCGTTCGACGGCAACACCTGCTTGCGATGCAAAAATCGCCATCAGGTTTAGCATGCGTTCGTCCAACTGACGGTTACTGAATTTGTTGTCTGCAATAACTACCCCGATGGTTTTATCCCTGGCTAACAGGGGCACTACTAAAAATTCATCAAAATTTAATGTCGCAAATATCGATGTACATGAATCCAGATTCGTTCTGGCTCGTTCGACTTTAAGGGGTACCTGATCGCTTATGACTCTATTTATAATGCAATCGAAATTTTCCAGCGGAATTTTGATTTGCTTGACAAGACTTGTAAAATGGGCGTCGGTGGGTGCCTGGCGCATGCCGTATTTTTGTAAAAAGTTTGGCAAGGACATCTGTTCCCTGGAAAGCTCCTGCCAAATCTGATAGGCTTCTTCTGCGACTGTCGGACCAACCCCCATTTTGCCGTCCAGTGTTTGGTCGCTTTCATTAATCAATAAAATCATTGCTCGGCTGAATCCGAAGGCGTTTCCTGCGGTCAAAGCGGTCAGAATCAAATGCAATAATTGATCCAGATCCAGTGTGCGGTTCATAAAATGGCTTATTTGACCGAGCATGGAAAGCTCGTTTTCCTTTTGCTCGGCTTCGGTAATATCCTGGGCAATGATAATCTCTCCGGAAATCGCCTCACCTTCGAAAATAGGAACGGTTTTGAGACGAAGAGAAATTTTGTCATTCTGCGATGTTAAATATTTCAAAGAATCTATCGAAGTCGATAAACCGTTCTGCAGTGTGGTCTCGATTTGCTGCCGGAATTCGGGTGATTGGAACAGGTTCTGTTCCAGCAAATTTCTGCCTATCAAATCGGACGATTGCTCCAGTTTCATGATTTTCGAAAGATGACTGTTGATTTTTTTAATTTCACCATTTTTGTCCACCGATAAAATTCCGATAGGAATGGTATCGATCAATGATTCGAGATAATCACGTGTCTGTTTTATCTCTGTTTGTAATTGAACATTTTTATTATTTATGTCGTTGATGATGAACACGTTTTCAATGACGTTGATCAATTCCCGCATGCCAAAAGGTTTTTGCAAATATGCACTTGCACCACCTTTTAGAAACTTCGTTTTGTCCGATGGGTCCAAATCTTTCGCTGTGAGGAATATTACCGGAGTTTGACTGACGTCGCGATAGGTAGGATTTGTCGTAAGTTCGGCATACACCTGGCCTCCATCGAGACCAGGCATTATATAGTCCAGAAGGATTAAATCAGGTTTCACTTCTTGAACCATATTTAATCCTTCGGCGCCATCTTTCGCACTAATGCAGGTGTAACCTGCTTTCTCTATATGAGCACTCACCAGAGTGTGCATCGATACAGAATCATCAATAAATAAAATTTTTTTCTTGCTACTGCTCATACGTTATTTCTTTTTCTTATGCCGATCCTTACGAAGTCTTTTTTTTCTTTTGTGATTGGCTATTTTATGTCGTTTTCGTTTTTTCCCGCTTGGCATAGTGGTCACCTCCTTCCAAGTCCTGCGTAGAGTCCCGATTAATTATTGTTTTCTTCATTAATATAATTTCTGAAATCTTTAGAGCAACGGAAAACCGGAGATTTACGTTTTGGAATCTGAATTTCTTCTCCCGTTTTTGGATTTCTCCCAACCCGTGCTTTCCGTTCCACCACTTTAAATGTCCCGAATCCCCGGAATTCAACTGATTCACCTTTTTTCAAAGCATAGCTCAAAGTGGCGATAAATCCATCGACTACGGCGGATGTTTCGACTTTGGTGAGTCCCGTTCCTTCTGAAATAATACTAATGATATCTGCTTTAGTCAAAGTATTGAATCTCCTTTTTAATTCGATTTGTTTTAATTCAATAATGAAAGTTCAATGACAGCTCGAGCAATTTTTGCTACTACATGAACCACATGAACTTGCATATGAAGAAGTCGTGCCTGAAGAAAAACCGAATGCAGACATCTTGCGCGTTATTTCGGAACCGTTGCAATGCGGACATTTAATGTCGTCTATTTTGAAACTACTGTTAACAAGTTCGTCGAAAACTACATCACATTGCTGGCATTTAAATTCATATATCGGCATTACATGACTACCTGATATTTGATTCTCGGAAATCGCTGTATTGATTCAAAAACCGATCTGACATCTTGAAAAAGAAGATCAAAGATCGTTATCCTGCGTTCTCGCTCTTTAACTGTTCGGGGTCTGCCGCTGATTCCGCCGGCATCTGCTGCAAGATTGACGGCGTCTTCATATGTCCCCAGCGTATCGATGAAACCGTATTCCAGAGCTTGTTGTCCAGTGAATACGCGACCATCGGCATATTTTAGCACCTGTCTTCTCGAAAGTCCGGTTTCTGTCGTAATCACATCAACGAATTGCTGATAGGCATTATCGATAAGATTTTGCATCAGTCTCCGTTCATCCTTTGATAATTCCCGATGCGGAGAACCGATGTCCTTATATTCACCGCTCTTTATCACTTCAAATTTGATGCCGATTTTGTCCATTAATTCCTGTGTGTTGGGTAATTCTGCTATTACACCAATACTTCCTGTTGTTGTTCCCGGATTTGCCATAATTGTATCCGCACCGCACGCGACATAATAGCCGCCTGAGGCTGCCACGCCTCCCATGGAGGCAATAACGACTTTCCCTGAATCCCGTACCGATTTTACTTTCTCATAAATTTCCTGGGATGCTGCAATTCCGCCTCCCGGGCTGTCGATTCGCAGAACGATTCCTTTTATCGATTTATCTCTGTTATAACGGTCGAGCTGCCGCACAATATCTCTCGCGGTATAGATCACACCAGTCACTTCCACCAGCGCGATCTTTTCTCCGCCTGAAGTCAGTTCGTAATCACCACGAGACGTCAGGCTTGAAAGAAAAAGTGATACAGCAAAAATGAAAAAAAGGATACTCGCCAGGATAATGATTCCAATTACTAAATTTTGCTTTTTACCCATATTTTACCTCGAAATAGGGAAAAAAAGATCTTCGTACCAGATTTATTAAGCAGAAGATCTCGGACTGAATATATTATTAAAAAAAATAAGATAATAAAATTAATTCTAAAAGTCAAATGCTTTTTGGAAAGTATGGAGAAGTTTCTGGAATTTTAATTAGATGTGATGTTGGGAAACTGATGAATTTATGAATCAGGTGATCGCGTAAGAAACGGCGAATTATAATTTCAATTGTAGCCACAAAGGTTCGGTGCTCGAAGCATTCACCTTTGTGGCTTAATGATTTAGGAAACGATCATTCCACAATAACTGCCGTACCATATGCGAGAATTTCCGATGCCGCGCCCATGATGAAACTTGTTGTAAAACGCACATTGATAACTGCATTGGCTCCCATTTCTTCCGCAGAGCTTGTCATGCGGTCGATCGCCTGCTCTCTGGCTTCAGCCATTAATTTTGTATATTCTTCGATTTCACCGCCAAATACATTCTTTAATCCGGCGAGAATATCCTTGCCAACGTGCCGGGCACGAATCGTGTTGCCGCGCACCACGCCCAGTGTTTTCTTTATTTTCTTGTCACTGATTGAATCTGTTGTTACGATCATCATCTTTGAATCTCCTTATATGGGTCTGTTTTTCGAATGATTAATTTTTCACGGAGTACCGATACGATCAGGATCACAAATCCCGCGAGCGCCAAAAGAATGCCAATCTTTACGAACGGGACAAGCTGCGTATCCGCCAGCATGCTTTCCAATGCCCGGAAGAGGCTCCATGTTATCAGAATTATCGCACCGATGGATACCAGGATCCAGGCGATGCTGCGCTCGATGCGGTTGTAAATATTTATCCAGTATTTGTCCCATACCTCTTTTGGAGGAGATTTAAGTGCCATTGTGTTCGTCACCTCCTTCAGTTTATGATACGTATTCCATTCTTTTTCTAATTCCGGATATGTCCGGAGCAACTGTTGCAATTCCCCGGATTCCTGCGTCGTTAGTTCGTCGTCGATTTTTGCCATTAGCAAAATGCGAAATCGCTCGCGTTCCCGGGATGTCAACTTCCTACTCATCAAAATATCCCTCCAGTTTGCTCTTTAATGCCTGCCGAGCAGTATATAAACGTGACATCACAGTACCAATAGGGCATTCCAGAACTTCGGCGATTTCTTTGTACGACATATTCTGAAAATCCTTGAGTATAATGATCTCCTTATCGTTTTCTTTAAGTGAATCGATTGCCCGCCAAACGGCTGTCTTCATTTCAGCCTGTTCTATGTGTTCTTCGGTATTTTGAGATGTATCTACTATTTGTTGAACTTCTTCAACATTTATTTCGGAAAATGGTCTGGCGTGCCGGGCACGGTCCCGCAGATGATTGAAACACAGATGACGCAATATCTGGTAGAACCAGGTGAAGAACTTCCGCTCCGGCTCAAGCTTACTGATCGAACGGTATGCCCGCACAAATGCCTCTTGTGACAAATCCAATGCAGCTTCGTGAGAGCTAACGAGACCCAGCGCGGAATAGTAGGCGCGTTCCTTATAATGTTCGACCATCACACCATACGCATGACTGTCACCTTGCTGGCAGCGTCGAATCAATCTTCCTTCATCGAAATCTTTATTCGTATCCATCGACCATTCTCTCTGTTCACTATTTGATACACCGAAGCATCGATATTATTCATCAATAATAAAAAAATTTTTCTTGACATCCAACAGTTTTTTAAATTTTATAGGTTAAGTCAATATAAGTCTTGATTCTATCGGAAATTCTGGTTATATTAACGTGAGAAGTAGGACGGGCAGCGTTGGAAAGCGGTCTGTGCATAAACTGCGGTATTCAAATTTTTGAAATTTTGAAGATTTTGCAAATTTTTCTGATATTAGAATTATTATCATTACGAAAGTTTGGAACTTCGCAAAGTCAGGAGTAAAAGTCATTTTAAATCTAAAAATTAAAAATAAATCAATTCAAAGGAGGGCATTACATGTATCGAATCACCGTTTTTATTGCGCTGATGCTATTTTCGATATTTTTATTAGCCGCGTGCGGAGACAACAAAGTGATAAAATCGAAAGCAGATATTGAGTATGTGGAGGCACAATTGGAAAAATTCGCACCGGTAACGATCAAATATGATGAGACGATTCTCGATTCAAGCGAAACCGAGGCGCTGAAGAAAATCGTGGAAGCGGCGAAATATATGGATGAGATCTTCTTGCGACAGGTGTATAACAAAAATGTCGCCATTCGCGAAGCACTTTTCGCAAGCACTGATTCCAGCGATATCCCGTACCTGAAATTGTTCACTATTATGTTCGGACCTTTTGACCGATTGGAAGAGGACAGACCATTTATTAATAATGAAGAAAAACCCGATGGCGCGAATTACTATCCACCGGATATGACCCGGGAGGAATTCAATGAATGGATCGAAGAGCATCCGGAGGACCGGAAGGAGTTTGAACACACATTCACTTTAATTCGCAGAGAGGATGACAAGCTGGTAGCGATCCCGTATTCCGAAGCATACGCCGAGTGGCTGAAACCCGCCGGACAATTGCTGAAAGAAGCCGCGGAGCTGACCAATAACCAGTCGCTGAAAACATACCTCAATTCACGTGCAGACGCTTTTCTCAGCAATGATTACTATCAGAGCGATATGGACTGGATGGATTTAGACAGTCAGATCGAAGTGGTAATCGGACCTTATGAGGTATACGAGGATAAGCTGTTCAATTATAAAGCGGCTTTCGAATCTTTTGTTACCATTGTCGATCCGGTTGAAAGCAAGAAGCTGGCAACTGTGGCGCAGTATCTGAC
>WJJN01000335.1 GCA_014729735.1 Candidatus Zhuqueibacterota bacterium | reverse complement strand
TATAAACATGCTATCACCAAAACTGACACCCTGAAAAATTATGCAATGATAAACATCTGCGCCAAAAAATGGGGATTAATCATCGCTGTAACCCGGTTTGTACATTTCGGTGAGTTGCCGGCAGAGCTTTCAAAAAATCAGGAGCACGTGACGGACATTTATTCAGCTATCCTGGCGAATTTGAAACCCGGCTCAAAAGTCGCGGATATTTTTAAAAATATTAAGGAAGTCTATAACACCCACGGATTCCCGGAGGCATGGAAGCAGCATCATATGGGAGGTGCAATTGGCTATAAGGAGCGTGAATACAAAGCATATCCGGGTTGTGACTACATCGTCATGGAAAATCAGGCATTTGCCTGGAATCCAACGCTTCCCGGCGCAAAAGTGGAAGATACAATTATCGTAACAGATGGAGGAGTTGAAACATTAACGTATACCGGAAACTGGAGCTATCAAACCGTTGAAAAAAGCGGACAGGTGTTTGAGGTTCCACAAATTCTGGTAAAATAAAAGCATATTAGTCAGACATGTCGTTTGAATTCAAACAGAAAGGGTTTAATAATGAAAAAGTTTAGTCGCCTATTTTCGTTTACGATCTTAATGATGGTCGTTCTCGTTAACTTTAATTGTCAGCAGGAAAAGCCGGTATTTGAATACAAGCACTGGACAGTAAGTGAGCCGGTATTTACACCCGGACCGGAGGGGACTTTCGATGATGCGGCAGTAAAAGATCCGACCATCGTTTTTTATAACGGAAAATATCATCTGATTTATACGAGCAAAGCAAAAGAGGAAACATTCAAAAATCTTGAATATGTCAGCAAAGGACGCTCCGGAGCAGGATATGCAGCAGCGACAACACTGGAGGGATTAAATTCGGCTGAGCGTTACGATTTGTGTTCAATTGTCAAGGATGTTATTGTCGCTCCGCAGGTTTTTTACTTCGAACCACATGAGCTGTGGTATATTATCGCACAAACACCTCAGGAGGGCGAGCCGAATCTGGCGCCGATCTATCTCACCAATCCGAATATCGAGGATCCGTACGGCTGGTCAAAGCCGGAAATTATCGAGACTCAGAAAACCAACGATGACTTCTGGATTGATTTCTGGGTTATCTGCGACGATGAAAAAGCGCATCTTTTCTATACCGACCACAAAGGATCGATGTTTCGCATGGAAACACCAATCGACGAGTTCCCGCATGGATACGCAGACGAACGTGAGGAAACTGTGCTGGCAGATCGCGGAGAAACGGAAATCGGACGATGGCGTTTACATGAAGCCAGCCATATTTATTACGTGAAAAAAACCGGAAAATATCTGGCTTTGCTGGAAGCGGTTTACCCGCATCCCACGCGACCTTACTACTGGGAAAGCCGAAATCGATTTATGTTTGCAATGATCGCGGATAAACTGGAAGGTCCCTGGTTTCGGGTGGAAGCCGATCATGAGGAATTCGCCGGCGATCCGCGATATCTATTCAATGAAGATGGTTCACCCTCAAAATATGGTCAGGTCAGTCATTTTGAACTAATCCGTTCCGGCTATAATGAAAAAATGGAAATCGATGATTATAATCTCACACTACTGTTTCAGGCATTCGATCCGACAGATATCCCGGATAATTACAACTATGACGAGCTGCCGTGGGAATTAGCCGTAATGAAGAATTATTAGCCATTCAGAGAAATTTTTATAAAGCATTTTTAGTAAAAAGGATTCGACCATGCGATTTTTAAAAAGAGTGAGATTAAAGTCTTTTTTTATTATATTCATAATAATTCCGTTATCAGTGATTCTCGCATCAGATAAAAAAGCAGTTTCAATTAAGGTCGATTGTCAAAATATGTCAGATTGGTCGCTGGATAGTCTGTTATACGGACGGTTCTTCGAGCATCATGGGAATGATGTGTATCCGGGCATTTATGAACAATACATTATCAATACGTCATTTGAAAAATGGTATCATAAAGACGAGGATTCTCCCACGCCATTCAAAGATGTAAAGTCCTGGATTGTCTTTGAAGAAATTCAACCATTGCGGGGGCTCGCATATCCTTTCGAACGAGTCGGTCGCCGGGATGATATAAAATTGAACCTGGCAGAAGAGCCGCTTAATTCCGAGAGATCGCAATATATCGAAAATAAAACCGATTCGGAATTTGTCGGGATAAAACAGCGCCTGGCATTACCAGATTATCGGATTAGCGAATTTCGACTGTCTTTTTACGCGAAGTCAGTGCAGGAAACAGAAGGGATTATCATCAAAATAGCTGATTATGCATCCGGGAAAATATTGGACGAAAGCCGATTCGATCTGACGGATGAATGGACTGAATATGTCGGACGAATTAATCTAAAGGAAAATCGGTCAGCAGCGAAACTCAACAACCGGCACGGCATTTACGAACTGATGATCGGGCTTGATAAAAAAGGCTCCGTTCTCGTTGATCAGATGACATTATTTCCCGCAGATGCAGTTGAAGGCGTCTGGAATCCCGAAACAATCGCTAAATTGAAGAAAATTGGTGTAACGACAATCCGTTGGCCCGGTGGCAATTTTGCCAGCGGCTATCACTGGATGGATGGAATCGGACCTGTGGAATTGCGACCAACGAGACCGAATCTTGCCTGGGCAGGACTCGAGCCGAATCATGTCGGAACGGACGAGTTTTTGCAGTTCTGTGAACTGGTCGGATTGACGCCGCTTATTTGCGTTGGATTTGGTTACGCCACGCCTGAAGAGGCAGCGAACTGGGTGGAATATTGTAATGGCGACATATCCACCCGTTTTGGAAAGCTACGCGCACAGAACGGTCGCCGGGAACCGTATAACATCAAACTGTGGCAGATTGGCAACGAAGTTTACGGGCATTATCAGACAGGGCATACGACCGCCGAAGATTATGCTATCCGCTACATTCCATACTATGATGCCATGAAGGCAGTCGATCCATCCATTTCAATGATGGCAATGGGAAGGGATCCCGGTTACCATTATGAAGATCATAATGCCTGGAATAAAGCCCTGTTCAAAATCATCGGTAATAAAATGGATTATCTGGATATTCATCGTTATGTGAGAGGTGTCAGAAGGCAGGAAGAACTGGCAGAATGGGACCTGACAAGATTGGCTGAAATTTATCTGGCATATTCGCCGCAATATGACATTATTATCAATTCTATCGCCGATCTTCGTGGAGAATATAATGTACCGGATGTCAAACTTGCAGTGACCGAGTGGGCAGAATATCTGTCACTCTGGGAACCGGAATTGCCGCATAAATTTTCACAAGCAAACGGGGTCTTTTACGCCGGAATGATGAATTCATTCATTCGAAACGGAGAATTTGTGAAAATAAGCTGTTCGCACGACTTCAGCGCTTTCGGTACGAACCGGGTGAACTGGAATGTTCCGCTACTACCGCGTTCTTATGTTGCAGAGCTTTACAGCAACGTAAAAGCGGATCGGCTATTGGCAATCGAAGTGAATTCAGAAACCTTCGACATGGAAAAGGAAGTGCCACAGATGTTTATCGTCAAAGATATTCCGTATATAGATGCGGTTGCAACTGCGACAAAAGATCTGGGCGAAATCGTTCTGTTTATTGCCAATCGGTCGGTGACTTCTAATTATGATGTGGATATAAAATTGGAAAATGTTCCGGGAAACAGAGTAGCACAAATCGATACTTATGAAGCAACCGACGATCCGATGGAGCCCATTAGTTGGGAAAATCCGGATGTTTTTCGGATTCGAACCGAAGAAGAAACAGTCGAAAATGATCGCATTCGAATGAATATTCCTTTCTCCTCTGTTGTGAAATTAACAGTTCGGGAATAGCTATTGTAGAACTAAAACCACTTGAAAATGAAGCTTAAGGAGTTTGAGATGTCATCTAAAATTAATCGAAGAAATTTTTTGAAGAATAGCGCGCTTATGACTGCCGGATCGCTATTTTTGAAAGATAAAGCCGGATTGTCATTCCCGAAAATAAAAATGAATGAAGATTCTCGTAATTCAATCATCATTGATCCAACACTTCGATTTGAAATTTCACCTTATCTATATATGCAATTCATGGAGCCACTTGGTACAACGGATGCATCTGTCGAAGCAGGGTGGGATTACGAGAAAGATGACTGGCGCGAAGATTTGATAAAAGCTGTAACGGACTTAGCGCCGGACGTTGTACGGTGGGGTGGTAATTTTATTCGATTCTATAAATGGCGAGAGGGAGTCGGTCCGGTGAAAGACCGTCCTTGGATGTATAACTATGCCTGGGGAGGTAAAGAATCGAACCGCGTTGGAACACGTGAATTTTCTGATTTTTGCAGACGCGTAGGTGCTGAACCATTGATGTGTGTGAATTTCATGAGTGATGGTAGAAAACGATACTGGAATACAGTCCACGGTGAAAACAGGAGTGGCGATGCAACAGAAGCAGCGGATTGGGTGTCTTATGCCAATGATCCGGATAATAAAGAACGAAGGAATCATGGAGCTAAAAATCCATATAATATAAAATTATGGCAAATCGGAAATGAAACGTCATATATTACAGACGGATTCAAATTAAATGAGGCAATCAAACACACCATTGAGTTCGCAAAAGCAATGCGGGAACGCGATCCATCCATTCAATTAATTGGCTGGGGAGACGATTTCAGACATAATGGAGATTTCTGGGCTGGTGATATGATCAGCCGGGCAGGCGAGCATCTGAATTATATCGCGATACACATGATGGGGATGGTCCCGGTTCGCAAAAAATCTGTGCTTAGGGGATTCGAATACCAGAAAGACCCGGCACAGGCGTGGGATGAACTGCTGGAAATCTCTGATGTAGCGGCTCAAAGACTGGAAGCAGCAAAAGAAATTGTGAATGCCCAAAAAAGCGATATTGGAATTGCTTTGACAGAAGGGCATTTATCCATCGATCCACACAATTCCAACCCGATTTTGCAGGAATGGCTTTCGGCGGTATATCATGCACGTACGCTGAATAATTATCAACGAAATGGTGATAAGGTTAAAATCTGCACAGGTGCCGATTTTTGCGGGACTCGATGGACGGTCAATGCCGTTCGGATGCCTGTTCCCAGAGGCGACAGTTTTCTACTGCCCGTAGCGACAATCATGCGGTTGTTTAAAAAGTACAATGGAAAAAATAGCGTTGATGTAACATCATTTCCCTCTGACCTTGATATTGTTGCAAGCCGCACAGAGAATAAAATGTACCTTCATGTACTGAATTTAAATTACCGGGAATCTGTCACTTCGCCATTTCAAATAAATGGGATGAAAGTAAAAGGTGGAAAGGTTTATGAAATCGCACCGGATGAGCCTCGTGCTTATGTAGATAGAAACAACTGCGATACCTTTGTACCCAAAGAAAAAGCATTAAATGTGAATCGCTGGACTTTTCCGCCACGCTCTGTCAGTGTAGTGGAATTGAATTTAGAGACATGATAAATTCAGAACGAGGTAAACGATGGAAGATAACAAAGTGAATCGTCGAAAATTTTTAAAATGGGGGATGACAACAGGAGCCGTCGCATCTACAGCAGGTGCCTTTTCCGGACCGGTTTTCTCCGGCGC
>WJJN01000334.1 GCA_014729735.1 Candidatus Zhuqueibacterota bacterium | reverse complement strand
TGTTCGGGCGTCGCAGTGAGCAGCAGCAATCCCGGCGATTTCGCTCCAAGCTCCTCGACGAACTTATATGCCGGACTATCCTCCGTGAGATGGTGCGCCTCATCCACGACAATCATATCCCAGCCTGCCTCGATTGCCTGCTGGTTCCAATCAGGGTGTTCTGCAAGCAGATCGATATCCGATAGCGCCCACTGAGCAGTAAGAAAGATATTGCGATCCGGATCTGCTTCGATCAGTGTTTCGCAATATTTCTGATCGTAAATGCGAAACAGCAGGTTGAAGCGCCGGAACAGCTCCACGAACCACTGGTGCACCAGCGATTCGGGAACCAGCACCAGCACGCGTTGAATGCGCCCGGCTTGCAGCAGTCGATGCACGATCAGGCAGGCTTCGATAGTCTTCCCCAGTCCCACTTCATCCGACAGCAGCACCCGCGGGATCTGCCGCGAGGCAACTTCGTTTGCCACATACAACTGATGCGGGATCAATTCAATCCTGCCGCCGATAAATCCGCGCACCTGCGATTTCAGGCTATGATGGCGGAATTGATGGGCAGCCGCACGCAAATTAAAATCCCGGTTATAATCGAAAAATCCGCCTAGCAACCGGTCCCGCGGAAAGGTGAAACTCATCACATCGCTCAGCTCGGATTCCGGAACTTCGATGCCCTCGCCCGAATAAATGAACACACCATCAGCCTCATCGATGCGCTCCACGGTGAAGCTGCGCTCATCACGGGTAGACACCACATCTCCCACCTGAAATTTGACGCGTTTGATCGGCGCCGTTTGAATTGCGTAAATCCGTTCGCTATCACTTGCCGGAAAATGAATATGAATCGTCCTCTGCTCCACTGCTGTCACAACGCCAAGCCCCAGCTCCGGCTCCATCTCGCTCACCCAGCGCTGTCCGATATGAAAATCCTGCAAAATTGCTCCTTTTGTGCTCGTTTGTCATTTTTAAAATCGATTTAAATATAGGAATAATAAGGCTGGAAGTCAATGTTTAAATAAAATATTTGTGGTCGGAGAAGTTATCAACTGATGAACAGCAGTTCAATAAAAGCTTTGGCAGAAACAGTTTGAATTGGGGACTGTATCAAGAGTCATTTTTGGGTGTCATTCCTGCAAATGCAGGAATCTCCTTATCTTTTGATAATCAGGAGATTCCGGGACAAGCCCGGAATGACATCAAATAGAACGGACTTTTGATAAAGTCCCTTGAATATCCGCTAAAAGATGAAAGTTTAAACTCCCGGCATAGATCACGGATTCTTCGCGCACCGGAAACCGGTATTCCCGTTCTCTGCCCGGTAAATCCCGTAGGAGCGGGACGTGGTTCGTATCTCCAGTAAATTGGAAAACCAGGAGCCTCCGCGGGCGACCTTGTACTCCCCTTTCGCCGGTCCCTGGGGATTCGATGCCGGACTATTGCGGTAATAAGCGGGATCGTACCAATCGGCGCACCATTCCCAGACGTTCCCTGCCATATCGGTGCAGCCATGCGGACTTTCCCCGTTGGGGCTGAAATAACCCACCGGCGTCGGTCCGGTCAGATTTTGCCCGAAATTGCAGTCGTAATTCGTGGGTGTATTATTGCCCCAGGGATACAGCCGTTTATCCGCGCCGCGGGCTGCCCTTTCCCACTCCGCCTCCGTCGGCAGCCGTTTTTCATAATATTGAGCATATGCATTGGCGCCATACCACGTCACCTCGACCACCGGATAGTCATCCTGACCGGATTCCACCACAAACCGGTCACCCTGGAAAGTGATGCGGCAATCATACTCGGACAACAAAATGAGATCAAAGCCGCTCATCGACGCCGAATACTCATCCGCGAAAATCAAGCCCTGTTTCAGGGCTGCATTCAAAAATTCGGCATATTCAAAATTCGTGACTTCAAATAAATCGATATAAAATGCATCCAGATAAATGGTATGCTCCGGTTGCTCATCGCTGCTTCCGTCTTCCGTTCCCATGGTGAACTCTCCTGCCGGAACGAGCACCATGTTGTACGTACTCCCGGCTTTAGGACCTGTTGCGCTTTTATCACATTGAAAGAAAAAAGCAGTTATCAGCAGAAAAAGAAAAAGTGATTTGATTAGTTTCATCGATCCCTCGTTTTAAAATATTGTTATGATGATTTAAACGTCGGAATTGGAATGAAGTTCGTTGATAGATTTCCGAAGTCTTCGAGATTTTGAAATCTGCCTCTTGCTGAAATCAGTCTTTTAAAACCACAACGCAAAGTCACCGAGCAGGCAGAGGATCGCAAAGATCAAAAATGTTAATATGTCACGGCAGAGACAATTGATAATTGGGGACTGTATCAAATGTCATTTTTTGGTGTCATTCCTGCGAATGAAGGAATCCCCTCACTTTTTTATAAATAGGAGATTCCGGGACAAGCCGGAATGACATTTTACAAAAAAATCAGGCTTATGATATAGCTACCTTGTTCAAATGCCCTGAAAGGGCAACATCAAAATGCCTGTATTATGATATAATACTTTTCTATGCGCTCTAACATCCCCCGGATTTCGCCTGCGGCGAAATCGTCCCCCTTCAAAGGGGGATTTATTAGTTTTGGTGCAGAGGAATTAAAATATTTCAATCCGAATTCACCGTAAACACCTTATACAGCACCGGAACAATCACCAATGTTAAAAACGTGGATACGATCAATCC
>WJJN01000333.1 GCA_014729735.1 Candidatus Zhuqueibacterota bacterium | reverse complement strand
CATCGTGGCAAATTATCTCAATATTATTTTCGTCCCGGCGACAGGGAACTATCCTCAGTACTAATGACCAATTTGCTGCAAAAATACGAATTGATCCATGGAGAATCCGCGGCAGATTTGAAAATCGAATTTACACCTGATATGAATTACGTAGAGCGCCGGAAGCAAGACGGGAAACGGGTTACGAAGAAAATCACAATTAAAGAGGAAGATGATGTGAATTCAACTGACGTCATCGCGTTCGAGCTTCCGTTCACGCTCAACGGTGATCCGGAACTGATGTCGGTTGCTTACGAGGCGGGAATCGGCGAGAAAAATTCAATGGGTTTCGGGATGATCGATTTAGCTGTCGACTCGAAAAATCAGGCACTTCCGAAATCATAGTGACTGCGGAAGTGCCGTTTCATTCATTTTACATCTCTTTGATTCGGATACTTCCGCCCGATGTTTTGAGCGTCAAAGTCGGACCGCCACCATTGATTTTCCCGAATAACTGACTCTTCTTAATTTTACCCTGAACCGTCACCGGAAAATCGCAGGAGACATGTCCACCTGAAGTCCGCGCATCAATCGTCACTTCGATATTCTTATTCAGATACACGTTGATACCGCCGCCGGAGGTTTTCAATGTACAATCACGATCAAGTTTTCCCAGCAATTCCGCTGTGATGCTGCCGCCGGATGTGGAACCGTTGACATTTCCGCGGATATTCGCCAGGTTCAAACCTCCCCCGGATGTCGAAACATCCGCGTTTCCCTTCGCTCCATCGACGGATATTGTGCCGCCGGATGTTTTTGCTGTCACGTCGCCATCCACATTACCGATATCGATGCTGCCACCGGATGATTTCAAGAGAGCAGTGCCTTCGGATCCTCGTAATGAAATACTACCGCCCGATGTCTTCGCGTCCACTTTGCCGCCAATGCTGCCGAGCTTAATATATCCGCCGGATGTATTCACATCCACATGTCCCTCGATATCCGAAACTTCGATGCTGCCCCCGGATGTATTGACGTCCAGATCGAATTCCCGCGGCACTGTCACATTAAAATGCACCCGCATATCATGACTGCGTCCAAACCAGTTTTTCGGACCCGTGTACTCGGCGATCACGGTAACACCGCGGCTGTCCTGCCGGAAATCAACCTCATAGTATTCGAAAAGTTCTTTTGCTTCTTTATCGCTCCGGCGATTTGTTTCTTTGCGAACAACCACCTGTACATCATTTTTGCCCCAACTGTTGACATTCACGGCTCCGAAATCCGCTTTCAGCGTGAAAAGTTGTCCTGCTTTTACGTCAAAATTCTTTTTGATCTCCTCTTCCGCCGCCGTTGCAGTAAAAGCAAAAATTGCAATCAGAAATAGCATTAAAAAAACACCAAATTTTTTCATGATATTATGTCCTCTCCTGCTTGTGTGTTTTTATTGTATTCATTGTTCAAATTTACGACTGAATCAAATCAAAGTTGCTTCTGAATTAGAGTCAAAAGAGAGGGAAAAGGTTTGCGTATTACAAATCACATATCCCGTATCTATATCTGATAAAAAATCTTTAATCCAGAATATAGGGATTTTCAAGGAAGTGATTTAAATATTAAATCAGTGCAAATAACATCATTTTTGGGAGCGCGTTTCCATCATGTTGTAGATAGGATCCACTTCATCCAAGTGCAAGATTTCATAATCAAAACCAATATACGGAAGTCCTTTGATTTTAAGCAGCATCTCAAAATAGCGGGGCTTTTTGGGATATTTTTCGTTTAAGACATTGTCAAGATGGTTCAAAAATTTGAGATCACTTAACTTTGTAATCGTGTAAATTTGAGTCATTTCCAGATTACCCACTAACAACAGGATAGCATTATTGTTCGGACCCTGGCATTTTGCTACGATTATATATCCTTCACGGTATTCATCGGAATCGGAAAATAAGGCAGTGGGATATGTCTCAAGAATTTCGGATTTATCGTTTGTGAGGAGAAATTTGTTGGGATTTTGATATTTCAGATGCATTGTCCTGAAAAAATTAGACAGGATATACAGTCCGTGTGTACTACCTAAATAGATCACATTATTATTCAAAAGGTCTTCCCACTGCAGTTCGGACGCTTTTTGCACTGTTATCTTAATTTCGCTGTTGTGAAAAATCTGTCCTATTCGGAAAGCACCTGTAATGGCGTTCCAGCCAGGAGATTTATACTCCTTACTATTAGAGGCACTTCTGGAAAATATCGTTTTGGATTTTGCTGACTCATTTTTAATCGAATCACTTCTATTAAATCCCGAAGGTAAGTTCTCTAAATTTTCAAGATATTCATAATTATCATCCACAACTAATATCGTTGGTAATGGACTCTGTACAAAATCTTTCCAAAAGGAATGTTTCAGCAGATCCATTAATGAATATTTTTCCAGAAATTTAATTTTTTGATATTGATAAATACTGAGAATAAAGAAAATAAAGGTAAAAGATATTAGTATCAGAAATGCGAATAACGGCAGAGAGGTTTTTCGCTTGAATTTTCGCCGTTTTACAAACTCGACATGATAGCTACCCTTGGGAATAATTAGCGTGATGGGATCGGTTTTCCCTTCGTGCTCATAGTAGCTTTCAAGTTTTTTTCTCAATTTGTAAATATTCGATCGAACGCGACCATCATCACTGGGATCGAAATCATTATCTTTTCTGAATACTTCAAAAGCAATGGTTATTTCTTTTGGATATTCTCCTTTGATGGAAGCATGAACAAGAAAATGGAGTAACCTCTTCAAAAGATCGGAATTCATAAATTCCTTACTAGTAGAGATTTTCTCAAATATCAGGAGCTTTGTTTTGTTATCAATCATGCTTTTCAATATAAATCCAATATGCCCAATAAATGCAATAACAGTTCCGCACTCAGATATAATTAATCATTTTTATGAAATAAAGCAATCGTTTTTTATCAGGTTAGAATCAGGTGGGAATTTACAAACAGATAAAAATAATTACAATATTTTTATTTTCATGAATTTATGGTAAGTTTGTAAAAAGTAAAAGTTACGGTGACGTAACAGTCAACTGGATGTAACTTTACCGTAATGAAACCTTAAAATACTTGCTAAAATCATTAAAATGGTTTATTTGTTTAGAAGTGGCGCCAATTAATCTTAATCCATAATTGTAAAAATAGGGAGATTAAATGAAATTCTATAAAATGTTATCGATAGCATTTATTTTCGTTGGCATCATTTATATTGTCGCTTGCCAGAAAAAGCCATCCAATATCGAGTATAAAAAATGGACTGTCAACGACGAACCAATTTTAACAGCAGGTCCCCGGGGAATGTTCGACGACGTTGCTGTCAAAGATCCTTCCATTATCTATTATAATGATAAATATCATCTGTTTTATACCAGCAAAACGGTAAAAGAGTTTCCTTACGGAATAAAATATATTACCGGATTAGGATATGTTTCCGCACCCACATTGGAGGGATTGAATGATGCAAAACGGTATGACATCAATGCGATGGTAGAGGACGTTGTAATATCATCCCAAATTTTTTATTTCGAACCACATAAACTTTGGTATTTAATAGCACAAACGCGCGTGGATAATGATTCGCGTTTAGCACCGATTTATATGACAAATCCGGATATCGAAAATGGAGATGGCTGGACGAAGCCAAAATTGATCAGAGAAAAAAGACCCAACAACGGTTTTTGGATCGACTTCTGGGTAATCTGCGATGAGACCCGAGCGCATATGTTTTACACGGATCAGCAGGGTGCGCTATTGAAAATGGATATTCCTGTCGATCGGTTTCCAATGGGATTTTCAGATGCAGAAGAAAAAAAGGTATACTCCATCGACGGGAAGAACGATAATGGGAAGTGGAGATTTATAAATGCTGCACATGTTTACCGGGTTAAAAAGAACGGAAAATATTTAGCAATCCTGGAAGCCGCTCATCCTCATCCAACAAATCAATTTTACTGGGATGCCAGAAATCGATTTTTAATTGCGATCACAGCAGATTCTCTTGATGGTCCCTGGCAAAGAGTAGAAGCATCGGAAAATGAATTTTTCGCTAATCCGGCGAATTTGACCTACAAAAACGGAATCCAACCCAAATACACACAAATCAGCCATTTCGAAGTCCTCCGCTCTGGCTATAATCAAAAATTAGAAATAGATGATTACCGATTCAGAATACTGTTCGAAGGTATGGATGGTTCTAAAATTCCTGATAGTTATAACTATAATGAACTTCCCTGGGAGCTCGTTCTCATGAAGAATTATTAATTAAAAGGAGGTGATACTGAAATTTTTGAAAATCAGTACTTTTTAAATTAAAACAGTTACAACATTTACTATCACTTTATTTGGAGGTTAGTAATGGAAAAAAAGATTTTAGCTGTTTGTGTTCTACTGCTATTATCTGTTTCACTTCTAGTAGCAGGGACAACTGGTAAAATTGCAGGGCGTGTGGTGGACGCTCAATCCAACGAGCCGTTACCGGGAGCAAATGTAATGATACAAAATACCAGTTTGGGAGCGGCGACAGATATTGATGGTAATTATTTTATTCTGAATGTCCCGCCTGGTTCCTATATTGTATCAGCTACAATGATGGGGTATCAAAGAACTACCAAGACAAATGTCGTGGTCTATATAGATCAGACGACGACAATCGATTTTAAGTTAAAACAGGAGGTTGTTGCGGGAGAAGAGGTTGTAGTGGTTGCCGAAAAACCTGTCATTGAGGTCGATTTGACAGCGAGTAAGGAACGCATTACTGCTGCTGAAATTTCCGAGAGCTGGGCAGGGAATGTTCAGGAAGCATTAAAACCACAGGCTGGAGTCAATATTAATGATGGTATCCGTGGCGGTTGGGGATTGGACGTTGCTTACTTTGTTGATGGTCTGGAGTTGCGCGAGTCTGGTTTAAATTCAAACATCGCCAATGTCAACACGTCGGCAATTGAAATGATGGAAGTGATGACCGGCGGTTATAATGCGGAATACGGCAGAGCCAACGGCGCTATTGTTAATATCGTTACAAAGACTGCAAAGGACAGAATTCATGGTTCAGTTAACTTCCGATTCAGACCTTCCGGGAAGTATCACTGGGGAAGAAATATTTACAGCACGGAGAACTATGAATGGACTGAAATGGCAACTATAGAATACTGGACGGAAAATACCGGCGGTGGTGATTTTGCCAGCAAAACTCCGGAGGAGCGGCTGGCTGCCTGGAAGCGATTCATTTCAGGAGAGATGTTTAATGCGGAAGAACGAACGCACAATTACGCCGAGCGCAACCAATGGGAAACCGAGGCAACGTTATACGGTCCCATTACCTCGAAAATGGATTTTATGGTTTCCGGGCGTTTCTTGCAGGGCGTTAACGCTTATCCCTCTCCACTGAAATACTGTCCGGATTGGAATGCGCAGGCAAAGCTGAATTATCAGTTGAGACCAAACACGAAATTGAGTCTCGTTGGTCTTTATGCCGGACACAACACCACGATGGATAATACAACGGTGTACTGGAGTACGGAAGACAATCCTGTAAGAGCTGGTAACAATATTGGTCCTTATTTTACCGGTGGGTATGACAGAGTGAAATACATCTGGTGGTCAGGTGGTAGAAATTTTGATCCACCGGACTACGTACGCTTATATACGGGAAGTCTCAAACTCAACCATGTTTTCAATCCTTCCACATATATTGATGTAACGCTGGGTTATCAACAATTCGACAGACGGTCCGATAACGAAGATCTGATTTTCTACGACTGGGATATTAATTTCGAGTGGCCTGAACAATATGTCGCACCGGATAATCCGCTGTTTTACACACGTCAATTAGGCGATTTCTGGCGTGATGGAGTTTGGACAAAAAATACCTATTTAAAAGCAGACTTCGTTAGTCAGTTTCATCCCAATCATCTGCTGAAAGCAGGAGCAGAATTTTCATATCAGTCATATAAACGAATCTGGCATCGTGGCGGAGCCCCGGGATTTTTATTTCTGAATCATTTTCCGGGACCTGAAACATACCATCCGTATGAAGGCTATGCCTATGTTCAGGACAAAATCGAATTAAAAGGGATGATTGTGAATGCCGGATTGAGACTTGATTTTTATAATGCAAATAAAAAGGTCAGTGATACAGCATGGGACCCGTGGCGTATCGGAGAAGATACACCCGGCAATCAGGGATTGAATGTTTACTCGTTCGATCCTGACGGACCCTACGCTGTGAAAACACCGACGCAGGTCGCAATTTCACCACGAATTGGTATCTCACATCCCATCACGGAAAATACTGTACTGCATTTTATGTACGGACATTTCAACATGCGCCCGGGCTGGCAAAAATTATTAAATAATGTTACTGCCGACCTCAGACCCTGGCCAGAAGGAACCTGGCCCGATGGCGAAGAATTCCCTTTAGATACACCGGTTTTCTACCAAATCAATCAGCTTCTTGCCGGCAATCCAAAACTCGAGTATGAAAAGATGATTCAGTATGAAGTGGGCTTCGATCAGAATATCGCTGATAAACTGCGGCTTGATGTTACAATGTACTATAAAGACGGAAAAAATCTTACATCAGCGGGATGGAGAAGAGGTCGCTCCACTATATATGATCAGGGTTTAACCACCCGGGTTCATACTGAATTGAAACCGGATTATAATAATCCTGAACAACGTGCTGTCGGTGCAATGGGACGAATTCGTTACTACTCCAATTCTGCTGCACTCGAAGTACGTGGCATTGAGATGGCACTGGAAACAAATTTCATGAAACATGCCAAGTTCAGAGTGCTTTATGATTTATCTTACGCGAGTACAGTCAGGTATGGTCATGAAAGAATTTACAGACCAAAACCGGACGGCACGAAAGCCGGGATCGATCGTCTTTGGGACGTATCGAATACAGACGGCGGTACTTCAGGAAATGATAACCAACGCTGGAATCCGAATAATACGATTAAACTCTCCGCATTACTATCCAGCCCTGAAAAATTCGGTCCCACAGTCGGTTCCTTTTATCCGCTGGGTAACTGGTACGCAAATGTTTTCTATAATTATGCAACCGGACCAACCTACACTTATCATGGTCCGGGTGATTTTTCCACAGAACCAAATAACAGACGATGGGAAGGCTACCATCGAACTAATTTAAGAATCGCAAAGAAAATTTCCTTAGGTGGATATGTGGATGCTGAATTAAGCATCGATGTACAGAATCTGTTCAATAATAAAACTCTGCGGTTAATGGGCGGAAATGATCTCGAAAATTACCTGGAAAATGGTCAGTTACCGACAATTTCCAGAACCGGCGAGGTGAATGAGTGGGAGATTTATAACATTAATAATATGCCACGACAAATTTTCTTTGGATTACGATTAGAATACTAAACGTTTAAACTTTGTGGAGAAATTTGAGGAGTATACAATGATAAAATTAAACAAAAATAAAGTCATGCAGCGCATGCTGATAGTTGCTGTGAGCTGTATGCTTCTGGTTATTATTCAGAGCGATTTGACAGGGCAGACAAAACATGCTCTAACTCGCGGTCGCTTCTGGCTTTCC
This sequence comes from Candidatus Zhuqueibacterota bacterium, assembly GCA_014729735.1. GTDB lineage: Bacteria > Zhuqueibacterota > Zhuqueibacteria > Thermofontimicrobiales > Thiofontviventaceae > Mariaggregatimicrobium. The sequence continues at coordinate 2,480 of WJJN01000333.1, read as the reverse complement.
AGTTATGAGGTTAAAATTGCGCCTGATGCCGAAGGAGGTTCATTAAGAATGGCATATCCGGGGTATTACTGGGGACAAACAAATTCGCACCCCAATGAATTTTGGGGCAGAGAGTGGAATTGCGAAAATGTGTATTATGGTACCCGGAATGGTCAGCAGATACGCGGCAAATGGACAGAACACGATTATGTGCAATGGCATAATGTCGTCGTTCCGAATACACTGGTTAAAAACTACAATTTTTCGATAAGCGAAGATATGCCCGAAGAATATATGTACGGAGAAATTCAAACTGTGCCCAACTTCCCGGATGATGTTTTCGACCAGCTTCAGATTCATGTGAAATGCAAACGGATGGTTTGGAGTCTTCCTAAATATGATGACTTCTTTATCGAAAAAATCACTGTTATTAATGCTGATAACGCAATGATCGAGGATTTCTACTGGACATTGTATCATGGTATGGTTCCTACCTATGCTGGTAGAAGCGGTCCCGATTTTGTGAGCGATGACGAATATCAGTGGCTCTCGGATCTGGAAACGTTCAGAGAGGAGCAGGGTGCATTCGTTTTTTATGATGATACTGCAATTCCGCAGACATCCGGGAATCCCGTGCAATATGAGATATCCCCGGGCGATGTGACCGGTGATATTGGTGATCCGGGAAATATATTATCACTTAATTCCATCGATCGCCAATTGTATTCGCCGCAGGTGCTGGTTGATAATATTGTCGATTGTACTCCAAACAAATTCGGCGAAAAAAAGGTTTATCAGAATATCACGGCGATGAATAACGATGCATCCCCCAGTGCGCTGTACACAGGATCGCCACAAAAAGAACAATTTGATTTACACTGGGATTATGGCACAGCTTTAAGCACCGTTTTGAGTGATCAGCCCAGAAAAAGCTGGGAAGAATTAAGCCAGAATCCCAGCGATAGCGCCGGAAATGTGTATGAACGAACCCCGTTCATATTATTGACTGCTGGTCCGTATGATATCGCTGTCGGAGACTCGATTAATATTCTGAGAGTATTCTGTGCCGGCGAACTGGACAGAAATATTGCAATGTTAGGTGGATTGGAAGCCACAGAGATTGTTCAACAGGCTGGAATTGATAGCTTGAAGAAGAATTGGGCGGCTGCTATTGAACTCATAAAAAATGATTACAAACCCTCTGCCTATCCTCCGCCGACCCCGGCTGATGCACCACTGGTGGGAAACGATAAGGAGCTGGGAGTCGAGATTTTTGCGGATGCAGAAACCAGAACACAGGGATTCTTAATTTCATGGGAACCCATTTCCGAATCATATACGGATCCTGTTAAGCAATATAATGATTTTGTCGGCTATAAAGTCTACCGATCCGAAATGAGCATCCTGGGACCCTGGGAGGAAATTGATGATCTCACAAAAGAAGAAGCGAATGCATTGATGCAGGATGGCAAAATCGTTTATCGACATGCAACCGAAGCAGGAATTCCATTCCGATTCTGCGTAACTTCCTATGATGATGATGGTTTGGAAAGCGGAATGACCGGATATAATTATTATGCAACCTCAGCAAAGCCTGCTCCCAGTAACAAATTTGCTGATGTCCGTGTGGTTCCGAATCCGTTCCGTCAGGTAAGCGGATTGCCGGATCCGGATGAAAATAAGCGACTGACATTCCTGAACATCCCGGGGAAATGTACTATTAAAATTTTCAATGTTGCTGGTGAATTAATTCAAACTATTCGACATGATGATGGATTCGGAGAAGAAACATGGGGCTCGAGTTCGGAAAATAATTATATGCTCACGAGATTTGCACAGAACGTTATGCCCGGAGTGTACATTTATTACATCGAATCTCATGTGGAAGGTCACGAAGGTGAATCGGCGACCGGCAAGTTCGCCATCATCAAGTAATAGTTGAATTTTAAAAATGTTAAATTGTAATCCTAGGTGGAGGATTTTAAAATGATGCAACGAAAATATATTTTTACTATAATCACATTTCTGGTGATGATATCCCCGGTGCTGGTTACAGGGCAGGATCAGACCATCGATTATGGTATTGAGCCAGCGGATTATGAACGGGTTGGTCAGTCCGGATATCAATTTTTGAAAATACCGACAAACGCACGAACGGCTGCCATGGGCGGTATCGCAACTGCAGTTGGTCATGGAGATGCAAGCAGTGCTCTGGCGAATCCGGCATCGATCGCGGATGTCGATGATAGCGATATATCCCTTACCAGAATTAACTGGTTTGCAGATATCGGCTATCAATCTGGCTCTGTTGTGAAAAATTTCGGAAGATGGGGACACTTTGGTGTGCATTTCATTTATCTGGATTACGGCGATATGATCCGTAATGAATATAATGAAGTATTTGATAATGGAGTCAGCACTGGTCGAGCCGAAATTGCGCTGGATCAGGGGACTTTTGGAGCCCACGATCTGGCGATCGGATTGACATATTCCCGCCAGGT
>WJJN01000003.1 GCA_014729735.1 Candidatus Zhuqueibacterota bacterium | reverse complement strand
GAAAAAGTTACCAGCGGAATTTACCTGTATCGGTTGCAGGTGGAAAAGGATGTTTTTAGTAATAAGATGATTTTGTTGAAATAAAGTTGGTTTACGTGAGCAAAAAAAGAGGAGCGTGTGGTTGAACGCTCCTCTTTGCTTTTATAAATATATTCAAATGTTAATATGCTGACTTTGGAAAAACCTCAAAATTGACATCAATCAGAGCGATAAACTATTTGCTTTACAAATTTTTTATTTATAATACAAATCAAGCCGCTTCATCTTTCCATTTCTATTCAATGCTCAAGCCCTGTGGATTTATCAGTTATTCCTCATCAACAAATTTAAAAAAAAACAACCCCAAGGGCATAAAATCCCCTGAGGCTGCTATGAGATTATTGAGTATTTTTTCCTGAAAGCGGATTTAGTCGACGCGTGTTATCGTTAATTTCGCCACAGGCTCATCCCAGTCATAGATTGCCGGATCAAGATCACCGATCCCCTGAATACCATCATGTCTGCTGATTTTTTCGTGCGTCGGTACGCGCACAAAGGGATTACCACAGCACGGTCCTGGAATATGAGCTTCCAATTCCGTATTCTTTTCAGTACCTGCGTCATAGGAATGAAGATAATATTCCTTTGATCCGTTAATTGGCAGTAATACTCCATCGGCAGCAACGAACGCATCATTGGTATTAACCAGCATGGCAACCAGTGATAATTTTCGGAAACCCACTCTGGCTTCGATGGTCATGGTGGCAGTCTGTCCTGGGGGCAACGCGCCACCGCCAACAGCGACATCATAAACGCGGTGAGAATTCGAAAGGAAATTGATCATCGGATCATTCACTGCATCTTCCGCAACCTGCCGCAGCTCATCAGAAGCATAGGCACCATTTCTGAATATCGCATGAGCATGCTTATGTGTGGCTGCAATCGGGGGTGAAAATGGCTGGCTATTCGCAGGTGTTAGATTTTCCAGCATAATCTCAAATTCACCGACTTTATCACCATGCAAGCCGGCATGCCCTTTCGCTATCGTCTTCATATCAGTATTATCAGATAAATTCGATTCAATCTCTGCGTTCTCAAAAGACACATCTGTTGGTGAGGATGCTCTTTCATTACATCCTATGATTAGCCCAAAAGCAATCAAGACGACTGAAAACAACATTAGTGGTTTCATAAAACCTCCTTTAGATAGATTTTCAGGATTTAAATTTAATTAATTATATACTCAAAAGTCAGCAGAACGTGATTGTTCTGAAATGACATATAATTGAGTCCTGGCTAAGTATAGACAATTTAGTTAATTTCAACACAACGTCAATCGGATAATACCTTAATTACTGCTTCCACTAGTCTGAAATAAAATATATGTTTGGCTGAATTACATTTTTTAAATAGAGCAAAAATGAATTATTAAACAGAAATCTGTTCTTAATACGGACCGGATAATTTCCAGGTTTTCTATTCTTCAAAAAGCTTTTGATATTCTGCATAGCCTTTTTCTTTCAGACTATCTTTCGGAATAAAACGCAACGCCGCCGAATTAATACAGTAACGCAATCCCGTCGGCTCCGGACCGTCTTCAAAGACATGTCCCAGATGCGAATCTGCATTTTTGCTTCGTACCTCGGTGCGCACGCTGAACAGGCTCCTGTCTTCTTTTTCGACAATATTTTCAGGCTTCAGCGGCTTCGTGAAACTGGGCCAGCCCGTTCCGGATTCGTATTTAGCGAGTGAGCTGAACAGCGGTTCACCGGAAACGATATCCACGTAAATGCCTTCCCGCTTGTTATCCCAATATTTATTATCGAACGCTCTTTCCGTGGCATCCTTCTGAGTAACCCGGTACTGCAAGGGTGTCAACTTCTTTTTGAGTTCTTTTTGCGACGGTTTGGTATATTTCTTTTTGCTGCCGTTCCCTGAACTCTCAAATTGATCCTGCCATTTGCCTTTCAGGTATCCCTCGCGACCGGAGCCTTTTTTATAGCGATTGTATCTTTCCGGATTCTTTTTATAGTAATCCTTGTGATATTCCTCTGCCTCGTAAAATGGTTTGGCTTTCAGAATTTCGGTCACAATCGGCTTATCGAACCGTCCGGATTCTGCCAGATCCTGTTTGGACTTCTCAGCCGCCATTTTCTGCTCTTCATCATGATAAAATATGGCTGTTTTGTACTGCGATCCCCGGTCATAAAACTGTCCGCCGGCATCAGTCGGATTGATTTGTTTCCAGTACACATCCAGAAGTTCTTCATAACCGATCTTTTTCGGATCATAAATAATCTGAACCGCTTCATAGTGACCTGTTTTACCGGAAGAAACTTCTCGATAGGTTGGATTTTCAACATCGCCGCCTGTGTAGCCCGGAGTTACTTTTTTCACTCCTTCCAAATCTTCATACGGCGGCTCCATGCACCAGAAACATCCGCCTGCAAATGTCGCTTTTTCAAATTTTGCATATTCTTTCATGTCAGAATCAGATTGATTTTTTTGTCCGTTTAAATTCAGGATAGTCACAAAAAATATTATGATAAGACTTTTAATTACAATATTATTCCTCATTCTATTCACCTCCAGGTTTTCTGAACAGAATTATTGAATTTTTGTTCAAAGACAGAAGTAACAGAATTCACATCCGTTACTCCTGTTACTTTTTCCTCGATTGCCTTAATTAATCTAAAAAATGAAATTCACAAAAGTATCACAAGAAGATAAAAAATTAAAAATGTGAGTGGTGGATGGCAAGTTGAAATGAGAAGGTAGTTCCGGTGTTCTCCTGGCTGCTCACCGAAATCGTGCTGCCGTGCGCCTCGATCAATCTTTTGGCGATTGCCAGTCCCAGCCCGGTGCTTGTTTTATTCCGACCCTGCTTTTTATTGCCGCGGTAGAACCGGTCAAAAATATAGGGCAAATCTTTTTCCGAAATTCCGTATCCCGAATCGGTAATTATCGTTCGAATCTTATCATTCTCCT
>WJJN01000332.1 GCA_014729735.1 Candidatus Zhuqueibacterota bacterium | reverse complement strand
TATTCGCCACAAAAAATAGAAACAGAAGCAACAGTAGATCTAATGCAAATCGGTAACGAATACAAGATCACCACTATCAAACTCGACACCAATGCGGTGGTTCCTGATGTGGACGAGGAAACATTTCTTGAAATAGCCACAAATGCAAAACTTAGCTGCCCGGTTTCCCGGGCACTGACGGGAGTTGTCATCAAAATGAATGCACGCCTGATTTCAGAAAAATGATTATCGCTTGAATTGAGGAGAAAAATTTGGATTTAGCACAAATACTGGATCGAGTGAGAGAATTTTTTACAGCAACTCCGGATCCAATAATATCACTGGCTGCTGCTGTTCTGGCTGTTGTTTTTGGTTTAATTCTGAACAAGATCGTTAAAATGTTACTCCTGCGCTGGCACAAGCGCATGGACGATAAAATGCAACAAACAACTGCGCATTTCACCCAACTGAAAAGCGCCTTCAGGGGGATTCTGCCAACCGTATGTCTGATTCTTGTGCTGCCAGTGTTGACTTTTCCGGAACATGTAACATCTGCTGTGCGCCATGTACTGGGTATCTGGGTGATAATTCTATTGGCATGGTTCGGTTTAAAACTCATTGCTGTCGTCCGGGATATTGTGCTCAGCCAGTATCAGCTTTCTGCTGAAGATAACCTGAAAGCACGGCAGATTTATACCCAGATGAAAGTGATCCAGCGGGTGCTGGCAGTGGTGATCATTATCTTCGCAATTGCCAGCATATTGATGACCTTCGAACGCATCAGGCAGATCGGGGTGAGTATTCTGGCATCCGCGGGAATTGTGGGAATCATTATCGGTTTCGCCGCGCAGCGCAGCCTTGCCACACTGTTTGCCGGCATCCAGATCGCAATCACCCAGCCAATCCGCATCGACGATGTTGTGATCGTGGAGAATGAGTGGGGGAGGATCGAAGAGATTACACTGACATACGTCGTAGTGGCGATCTGGGATCAGCGCAGACTGATAGTGCCCATTACTCATTTTATCGAGAAACCATTTCAAAACTGGACGCGAGAGACTTCCGAACTCCTGGGCACAGTTTTCATTTACGCAGATTATTCCCTGCCGATAAACGAGTTGCGGGCGGAACTGGAGCGTATTGTGAAGGATACGCCATTATGGGACGGACGTTTGTCAAAAATACAAATTACGAATACTACAGAGACGACAGTAGAGTATCGGGCGCTGGTAAGCGCTGGAAATTCATCGGATGCCTGGGAATTGCGCTGTCTCGCCCGTGAAAAAATGATCGAATTCATCCGGGGCAATTATCCCCAAAGCCTCCCGCGAACGCGGATCGAGCTTGATGGTGAGAATGAAGGAAAAATTCACCAGATTCAAAAATCGAATAATGATTAATAAATACAGCTATTGGCGTTTGGCTCTTAGCTGTTAGCCTTTTCAACAAAGCCCAATTTTAGCCAGCCAATAGCCAACAACTAACAGCCAATTGCTAATTTACTGAGGAGATAAAATGAACCAATTCAAAAATCTGGCGCTGCTGCTCATCATCACGATCTTTCTGGCAACTCCGCCAGCCGAAAGCCAGCAAAATGCGGACGTGAATGAGATTGTTGAAAAAGTGGACGAGTTATTCCGCAGCAAATCCAGTCAAGGCAGGGTAGAGATGGAAATAATCACACCGCATTGGGAGCGAACACTGAAAATGAACATCTGGACGCAGGGAATGGATAAAACATTCATCCGGATTACGGAACCTCCCAAAGAAAAGGGTGTGGCAACGTTGCGCATAGAGAATGAAATGTGGAACTACCTGCCCAAAACTAACAAAGTCATTAAAGTACCACCGTCGATGATGATGAGCTCTTGGATGGGGTCGGACTTCAATAATGATGATCTGGTGGACGAATTTTCTCTGCTGGAAGATTATTCTTATAAAATCATTAATCCGGATGATGCGGAACCGGGATTTATTTACGTGAAATGCGTGCCAAAACAAGGCTTGCCCATTGTCTGGGGGAAAGTTGTTTTTGCCGTGCGGGAGGAAGATTATATTCCGGTGATCGAAAAATATTATGATGAAAAAGGAAAGCTGATGCGGGTAATGCATTTCAAAGAAATCAAGACTTTTGACAACCGAACGATTCCCTCGGTAATGGAATTGATTCCACAAAATGAAGAGGGCAAAACCGTGCTGCGCTATCTTGATCTGAAATTTAACATAAATGTTGATGAGGATATTTTCTCGCTGCGAAATTTGCGCGCAGGCATGTAATTCTTAAAACTGGACGATGATATGATCATTTTTAAAATAGCGTTTCGTAATATATTCCGGCAAAAGCGGCGCTCCATCCTGACGGCGCTAACAATGTTCGGCGGATTTACGCTGGCAGCGATTTCCATTGGCTGGTCCGATGGTACGTATTCCACGATCATCAACTTATTTACGCGAAATCAATTAGGGCATATTCAAATCCATAAACAGGATTATCGCGAGCAACCGTCGATTTACAAAACCATTGATGATTATAAACAGGTGGAGGAGAAACTATCCGGCATCGAAGGGGTGGAAACCTGGACCCCGCGGCTTTTTTCTGCTGGTATCGTTTCCGTGCGTGAAAACAGCAATGGCGCCCGGATCATCGGAATCGATCCTGAGCAGGAAAACATTGCCACCAGATTCAATAAAAAATTGATAAAAGGCGATCCGTTTTCGAAGAAGCCATCGCATGAAACGATCCTGGGAAAAGGTCTGGCAAAGGTGCTGGAAGCAGGTATCGGGGATTCGGCAGTCGTTGTATCACAGGCTGCAGACGGCTCCATTGCCAACGATCTGTACACAATTATTGGCATCATCGAAAGCGGCGATCAGATGACCGACCGGATGTCATTTTATTTGCATATCGACGATGCGCAGGAATTATTCGTCCTGCAAGGGCGAATTCATGAAATCGCAGTAATCGCCAGAGAGCTGGATCAGGTCGATGCACTTACAGGCAAAATTGCCGACCGTCTCGATAATCCGCAACTCGAAGTTGCCTCGTGGAAAGAATTTGCAAAAAGCTTTTATCATGCAATGCAGGCAGATGTTCAGGGCATGTGGATCATGCTGTTCGTAATAATCCTGATTGTTGCCGTGGGCGTGCTGAATACCGTACTGATGTCTGTGTTGGAAAGACGAAAGGAATATGGTGTGTTGCGGGCAATCGGTACAAAGCCGCGGCAAATCATTACGCTGGTATTGTGGGAAGTGAGCATCCTGGCTTTAATCAGCGTCGTCATCGGGATCGGGCTGAGCAGCATTATTAATTCATCCCTTTCGGATCAGGGCTTCCCCCTGCCGGAGAGCTTTACTTACGGCGGAGTGGAATTCGCAAAAATGTATTCCGAAGTCAGTGCAAGAAGCCTTTACATACCAACGATTACAGTCATTATCACGGCGCTACTTGTCAGCTTCTTTCCGGCATTGAAAGCCGCACACAGCGAACCGGCAAAAGAAATGCGAACTCATTAACAAGGAAACGATATGTGGTTGACCATCAAATTAGCATGGCGGAATATATTCAGGAACAAACGACGTACATTCATCGCCGGGACTGCTATCGGGCTCGGTTTGGCATCACTAATCTTTGTCGATGCGACCATTATTGGCATGAAAGATAACATGATCCGATCGGCAACCTCGTCATTTTTAGGAGAAGGGCAGATTCATCATAAAGATTATCGCCAGACCGGTGAAGTGACAGACACGATCAATAAAATCGATCAGGTAATAGCCGGATTAGAAGAAGAGACTCTTGTAAAGGAATTTACAATGCGCGTAATGGCGTTTGGAATGATCACTTCGCCGGCAAATGTTAGCTCCATCAATCTGACGGGCATCAATCCGAACACCGAGAAGAATTTGTCGCAAGTCGATGAAGCAATTCAACAAGGAGATTATTTTCAGGGAGAAAATGAACGGGACATACTTATCGGCAGCGAACTCGCGGAAATTCTGGAAGTCGAGCTCGGCGACCGTGTTGTGATCACCGTGTCCGAAGCAGAGACGGGCGATCTGTCCCAGGAAATGTTCCGGATTTCCGGCATCTTTCATTTTAATATACAGGAAATGGATCGCGGCATGGCGTTCATCCGAATCGAGAAAGCACAGCAGATGCTCGCAATCGGTGACAATGCGCATGAAATCGCTCTAAATTTCACGAATCGAAAAATCGGCAGGCAGCAGGATCATCCGTTCTGGCAGGAATATTCAAAATACGGCAACAGTGCACTCGGCTGGACCAGTCTGATGCCGCAATTGCACGCCGCGCTGGAGCTGACTGATTTCAGCACACTGATCATCGGCTTGATTCTGTTCGGAGTCGTGGCGCTGGGAATTATCAATACGTTGTTCATGGCAATTCATGAACGCATTTTCGAATTCGGTGTTCTGCGTGCGGTGGGAACACGCCCTTTCAAAGTGGCACAAATGATTTTATTCGAAGCCGGGGCGCTGGCGATTATCAGTATCATTCTTGGAAATATTCTGGGCTTTGTCGTTACCTATATTGTGTCCCGCGTGGGAATCGATTACACCGGGATCGAATTTGCCGGGGTGACCTTTCAGGAGCATTTGTATCCGCAGTTAGAACTTATCCAGTTCGGATGGTATCCGTTGTGGGTATTTGTCATCACAGTGCTGGTAGGTATCTATCCGGCGATTTATGCCGCGAAGCTTACGCCGGTGAAGGCATTGCAGAAAACACTTTAATTTCTTAAAATTTTTAACAGGAACAAAGAGAGGATGTTATTCTAAGATTATGTGACATCCCCCCTGTCCCCTTTTCAAAGGGGGAACTGAAAATTCATATTGCTGAACTAAGGGGATAACCGTAATAATAGTGCAATAAGTTATTGTAAATATGGAGTGCAATCCCTTTATGGATTGCACTGCGACGCATGAAGAGCCTATCCGCGAACTGCCAAGATAGAGATAAATGTCATTCTGAACGATCCGTCGGCTGACGGAGAGTGAAGAATCTCACACCACGAACCTCAATAAAGACATGCGCTTAGTGGTATAAGATTCTTCGTCTCCCGCCAAGCGGGATCCTCAGAATGACATTTTTCAGGGTTCATGGACATCCTCTGAAGGAGTCGCACTCCAACTTTTTATAAATAAAAGAATTCATTAATCTTGATGATTCCGAAATCTGAAAATATGGAGGCACACGAATGAATAACGGCGAGGACGTTATCGTCACAGAAAATATACGAAAAGTTTACGATGAGAACGAAGTCCCTGTAGAAGCAATCCGCGGGATCGATCTGACCATTAAAAAGGGAGAATTCTCTGCGATTGTCGGAC
>WJJN01000331.1 GCA_014729735.1 Candidatus Zhuqueibacterota bacterium | reverse complement strand
TTTCTTTGATAATAACTTTCATCATTACCTTCTGATTGTTCTGTAATCAAGGAAAATCGAATAACAAAACATCTGAAACACGAAATGATAGAGACCGATCAGCCATGAAACAGTGGGGATTTCCATCACTGTTTTTGCGGGCGAAGCGATAAATCCGGCAAACACGAGTGCCAGTGACGCGATAAGACTTATTAAAACCGCGGAATAGTAGAAAACGTTACTTTTTCTTCCGGCTTTGGGCACTGTTTTGGTATCCCATAAAAAGGCGGATCGTGCGATATCATCCGGAACCCGACCGTTCTGAATGAAAAATTCCTTTATCTGATTCATTGCTAACGCGCTGCCGTGCCAGGATTGTCGCAATCTCACTACTTTCATGAAATAAATCCATCCGATAAAATTAATGGAATAAGCAAGAATTTTCAGGAAATATCGTGTTCCCGGATCCTGAAACGACTCGGTTGACAGGTTGGTGGAAATAATTGTCACGATGGCGCCAATAATAATTAAAAAGTAATTCACCATCGTGTGACGGTCGTTCATTGCCTGGGAAAGCGTGTCGCGGATATAGTCATAATCTTTCATTAAAAGCCCGGAGAATTCAAACGCGTTTTCCTGGAGGCGGGGATTCTTTAATTTTTTTACTGATCTAAGCCGGTAGGCATGTTGCTTTCGAAATGTAAAGAATGTGATAAAGAAAGCAATCTGAATGATAAACAGATATATTATGATTGATTGTTGGTTCAATTCCGGTAAATATAAAAATGCAGTATATAGGAATAAAATTCCTATTGCGATATCGATGACAATAAATATTGCTCGTTTAAAAGGGCTGTCCATTGTAAAGTCCATTTTTTTCTCCTTATTTTTGATTTGGACAGTGTTTCAGTAAGACCGTTGCTGGTCCAGTACTCAATTAATTAACTGATGTCATGGTATGGCTGAGCATTTTTGGCTTAAAAATGTCATCATAAGATTCAGCAGTTATCTGTTTTGTTACGCGATAATCACCACCTCGCTTTCATTGGTTTATCAACAATAAATAATGCCGGAACAAGCCTTGTTCCGGCATTAGCAATTTTGCATTCTGTTTAAGTTATTTGACAAATTGCTGGACAAAGTATTTTGCAGTCAAATATTCGCCAGTTGAGTGCTTTATCATCTCATTCCACTCGTATTTAGCACCGACGCTGAATATTTCCTCCTTTAGAAAATCTCCGATCTCTGTTTGATTGATATACGAAACTGCATCATCGGATTCATTGTCCAAAATATCGAAAACAATGTAATGATGCATCTGCGATGCCAGCAATTCGCCCAGCATGTAATTATGATAATAGACCGGAACGATTGTAAAATGAATTTTTGCCGCCCAGTCCGGTGCATTACGCTGCGGTGGACGTTTTATCATCTGATATTTTTCGACTAAATCCCACCACAATTTATTTAAATCCTGATCAGGATTTTGATACAGCGCCTGCTCAAAGCGGAACATCACCTGGCACCAGCGGGCGAATATTAACTGCTGCAAGCGCATGCTTTTGAACACCGTTCCCGCGATCTCTTTTCGCTCTTCGTCCGAAATACCGGTCATCCCTTGTATCCAGTTAGCATTCCGAGAGAGTCGACCGAATAACTGCGCTACCGCTTCTGTGGTGAAACTATGAGCAGGTTCCCGTAGCAGGAACGGCAAGTCAGGATCCATGTATTTATCATATACCGCATGACCCAGCTCGTGGAGGATCGTGTCCATCCATTTTTCATTATTTTTCAGATTACATAGAATGCGAACATCTCCTTCCCGGTCGATGTCCGTACAATATGCATGCTGGTTCTTGCCTTCCTTTTCGTATAAATCGCTGCGCGCCAAAATATCGTCCACATTCAGATCAATGCCATTATAAAAGGTGGCTGCTAACTCTTTAATATCGTGATCCTGATAAAATTTATCCAGATTCACATCATACACCTGCGGACCTTCCTGAAAAAATGGATCGTGGTAATGCCATGGCATCAATCCGCCAATGGCAATTGCATACTGATGTGCCAGCAGGCTGTCCATTTCAAATTTCAACTGGCGAAACGGCTCTTCCGTGAGTTGTGCGAGCTCATCGAAAATTTGATTCAAATCTTCGAGTTTTTGCTCGGTCAGAGTCAGGGACAGGACGTAGTAATTTTCAAATCCCAGGTGTTGCGCGGCTTCGTTTCTTAGTTTTACCAATTCGATAATGTTGGATGCAACTTCTCCGCCCACTTGTTTGCTGGCAAACCAGGCTGCCCGGCGAACGCTGGAGTCAGTTTCTTCCGATAATATTTTCTTGATGTCATTATCGGTTACTTTTTTACCGGACATCGTTCCGCGAAATACGGAAAATTTGTTTTCGATTTCCGAGCTTTTCCTGACAATTTTTTTCATCAGCGCAGGATCGATCTGATTACCGAGATAGCTGCTATACAAAATCTCCACCTGTCTCTGCAATAGCGGGGACGATATCTGTTCTTCATCCTTGAATTTACGGATAAGCGCGAAATCTGCGGTATCCGAATAAATAGTCCGGAGCTCGATCTCAAGCGATGCTACTTTTTCAAAATCTTCCTCATTGCCGGTAATTGTCGCCTGCCAATAAGTTTCATTCATTTCCTTCATCAACGGTTTTACTTTATCAACATGCGAATCGATGAAATTTCGCAATTGTTTTTCCATCTCATTTTCTCCGCATTTAAAGGCGACAAGACTGACGATTAGAACCAGAATAACGTAGAGCAATCTGTTTCGCATCAAAACTCCTGAAATTTAGATACACAGTTATTTTCAGATAATACAAAGAATTATTCTTAAATTCAAGTCTTTTTTGAAAAATAAAAAGCCCTCGATGATTCATCGAAGGCTTGAAGATCAGCTTTTAATACTAACCAAGATATTTTCTTAACGGCTCCAGTCGTGAGCGATGACGCAACCTGCGGAGCGCCTTTTCCTTGATTTGTCGCACCCTTTCACGAGTCAATTGAAAATGCTCGCCGATTTCCTCGAGGGTCAGCGGTCGATCTCCGTCCAGTCCGAAATATAACTTGATAATCTCTGCTTCCCTCTCCTTGAGCGTTGATAACACTTTATTAATTTCGACCTGCAATGATTCTTTCATTAATGTAGAATCCGGCGGAGCATAGCGATCGCTTTCGATCACATCGAGTAAATTATTGCCATCCTCTTCTTTGAACGGTTCGTCCAGCGATAGATGGCGCGCCGAGGTTTTCAATACATCAGCGACTTCGTATGCCGTCATTTCCATTTTAATGGCGACTTCGTCCATACTCGGTTCACGACCGAACGCTTTTTCCAGTTGTTCCAGCGCGCGTCCGATCTTATTAATCGCACCAACGCGATTCAACGGGAGCCGGACGACTCTTGATTGCTCTGCCAGAGCCTGAAGAATAGACTGACGGATCCACCAGACAGCATACGAG
>WJJN01000002.1 GCA_014729735.1 Candidatus Zhuqueibacterota bacterium | reverse complement strand
CAACAATGCCGTAAAGCCGGCATAGCGACCGAATACTTCGATAATCAGAAGTCGTTCATGAGATCCTCCGGACGTTCGCAACATGTTGGTCATCATAATAGTGCGGGTTACGCACGTACTGAAGCCGATACAATAATCAGTGCCCGGAACATCGTTATCCATTGTTTTCGGAATGGCAATCACCTTGAAACCTTCTTCGTGGAGCCGCACCCCGTAGCTCAGCGTATCATCCCCGCCGATGGGAATCAGATAGTCGATTCCTAAATAATCAAGATTTTTCAATACTTCGGGAGTCAGGTCGTTAATTTCTTCCGTATATTTGTCCCGCAAGTGTTCCGGGACAACAGGTTTCGGAACGTGACTGGGTCTGGTTCGGGAAGAGTGCAAAAACGTACCACCGGTTCGTCCTGCTTTGTTGACGATGTCTTCGGTTAAAAGCTGATAGTTATTACTGTTGTCTGCATTTTTGTCACGGACCATTTCGACCAGTCCAGCCCAACCTCTTCGAAGACCGACCACTTCGTAACCTTCTCGGAGAGCTCGAATAGTTACCGCTCGTATCGCCGGATTCAGTCCGGGAACATCTCCTCCGCCAGTCAGAATGCCGATTCTACCTTTTTTAGTGTTGATGTTACTCATGATGGTTTCTCCATTTTTGTTGGTTCGAGTTATAGCTAAACATTTATTTGATGAGATCTAATTTTCAATTATGACAATTAAATTATCAAATATAACTGTTTTATGCGATTATGTCAATGTTTTTTTGAAATATTCTCAGAATAATGTCATTTGAGAATCGAGATCATTTGGGATGGGCGATTTTTTCTTTTGCTTCAATAACGCCGACCGACTCTCTTTCAGTGTCTGTTCGATGTCCGAAACAAAGCGAGAAGAAATATTGCTTCTTCGCTCGCCGAACAGAAACCGGCTGGCAGAATAAGTCAGAATTAATTTCAGCTTTGCTCGTGTCATTCCCACGTAAAATAACCGTCTCTCCTCTCCCAGATTATCGACTTTTCCCTGTGGCGGTCGATACGGCAGCACTCCGTCTTCACAGCCAGCGATAAAAACCACCGGAAATTCGAGTCCTTTGGATGCATGCAAACTCATCAATGCAACCCGCTCTGCCTTCGGATCATAGATATCATTTTCATGCTGCAATTTGATCCGCTCCAGGAACTCATTCAAAGTAATATTCCAATTTGCCGCGAATTCCCGGACCTGCTTCCAATAATGAGCTCGCTGACGATCGCTTTTGTAATACGATTTAATTCCCGACTGTTTTAAAATCTCATCAATCAGTTCTGCCACTGATAGCCTTGCACTCGATTCACGCAGATCATGTATTTTCTTTACAAAAATATTCAATGGCTGTTTATGAATCTCGCTAAGCGATGAAATATAACCGGCTTTTTCAAGTGCCTGCCAAAGCGTCAACTCGTTAGTATCTTTATATCCTGAAATGACCCGCAATGTGTGTTTGTTTATGTTACACGGAGGGAGTAAAATGATACGTGATAAATCGATATCCGAATTCGGATTTTGGATTGCGCTGAGATAGTGCACAATTTCCCTTACTTCCTTTTTTTGCCAAAACGGGATCTCCCCGATTGTTTGATAAGGAATCCCGGAGCGGATGAATGCTTCTTCCAGCGCCGGAAGTTGAGCGTGCAACCGGTATAGCACTGCGATATCGCCAAAACTCACACCTGCCTCAGATTCTTCATCTCCTGCCCTTCCGGAATCCACAGAAAAAAAACTTGTTGCTCCGACCATTTTTTCAATTTGATGAATAATCGTTTCGGCTTCCGATTTCTCGGTAGGTGTTTTGAAAACCTCCAGCCTGCCTTTGCTGATAATATCCGACCATACCTTTGTTTCCAGGCGATCCGGATTCTTACGGATCACCTGCTCAGACGCCGTGAGTATATTTTGGTTGGAGCGATAATTTTTAATGAGATCGATTTTGACCGCCCCAGGAAAATCTACGTCGAATTTCAAAAAGTACTTGTAATCCGATCCTCGGAAGCCGTAAATCGCCTGGTCAGGATCGCCGATAGCGCAGATATTAGTCCGGCGATTCGTCAACAATTGCAACAGAGTATATTGAGCATAATTGATATCCTGATATTCGTCCACCGAAATCCAGCGATATTTCTTTCTGTATTTATCTGCAATTTTGGGGTGATTCTGAAAAAGCAGTACCGGCTGGAAGATCAGATCATCGAAATCAAAAGCATGGTGCGTTGCCAGCGCCTTTTGATATCGGGAATAATATCCGGCAAATTCCGGATCATCGAACTGGTGATCGGGAGGCAGCAGTTTGCTTTTGGCTTCGGATATTTTTATCAGTAGTTCATTTGTTTCAATCTTTGACAGATCGCCAGCAATCTGCTTGAACAATTCATGGCGCTCGGATTCATCGTAAATAGAAAAATCCGGATTATAATCGAGCGCCCCGCTTTCATTACGCAGAATCATCGCACCGAATGCATGAAACGTTTTGATGGTTATTGCAGCGGCAGTTTCTTGATCGAGCAGCATTCTCAACCGGTCGCGCATTTCTTCGGTAGCTTTGTTCGTAAATGTAACAGCGAGAACCGATTCCGGATCAATCGCTTCGTTCTGAATTAAATTAGCAATGCGATAAGTAAGCGTCCTCGTTTTTCCTGTACCCGGACCGGCAACGATGAGTAAATTCTTCTTCACCGTATTGACTGCCTGCAATTGCAGATCGTTCAATCCAAATGGATTTTTATCTTCATTCCCAGGCAAGTCTTTTATGTGAGCCGCTGTAGCAGGACTTATTTTAAACTCTTCGAATTCATCCTGTATTACGACTGGTTGTTTCTTTTTTTTTTGATCACGGGATTTTCCCGGAATCTCGGAGTCCATGAACAGTTTCTGCGTTTCCAGCTCAGCGCGCTCTTCTTCATTAAAAATTTTGATGGTCCCGAACTCCCCGTCATATCCGCCGGCGATGTGCAACTCGCCTGTTCGCATCCGACGGACGGCTTCTGCCACCAGTGATCCACCGGCTTTTTCGATATCATTCAGCGCCGTATCCCGCAAAATTGTCAACTCGGGTCCCAGCTTCGATAGCAGGTTTTCCACCTGTCTGCCAACGGTTTTAGTATTCACGCCCTTTTGCTTTACCTCGGAAATGATTTCCGGCAGCGGGATCAAACTCTCGAAGGGCAGCGCACGTTGTGACTTTTCTCCCGGTTTGCGATCTGCCAGCTCCGCAACCCGATACGACACCCCGACAGTCACTTTTTTACCGCAAACGGGGCACAATCCTTTATTAGCAATAGTTTCCTCCGGCGTCATTCGCGTGCTGCATTTACGATGACCATCCAGATGGTATTTTCCTTCTTCCGGGAAAAATTCCAGCGTGCCGCCAAAAACATCGGGGGCGCCCGATTTCAGAGCTTCCAGCATCATTGAATAGGATAGATCGCATTTGAAGATATTTGCCTCCCGCGCCAATTTTTGCGGGGAATGCGCATCGGAATTTGATACGAGCGTGAATTTGTCCAGCGACGATACTTGCCAGTTCATCGGCGGATCGGATGAAAGTCCGGTTTCCACCGCAAAAATATGTGAGGTTAAATCTTCAAAGCATTCCTCGATTGAATCAAATCCGGATTTCGAGCCGAGTACGGAAAACCACGGCGTCCAAATATGGGCGGGAATCAGGCAGGAAAGATCATCGGAATTGAGGACGATGTCCAGCAAATCTTTGGCATCGAGTCCCAGAATCGGGCGTCCATCGGAACGGATATTGCCGATTTTATCAAGTGCCGCCTGGATATTACGAGCTGCCTTAAACGATGGCGCCATTACGACATTATGAATTTTTCGAACGCTATCATGCTTTTTATAAATATTGCTTATTTCTGCCGATAGAATAAAGCGCACCGGATTTACGCAGGATTTGAAAACTTCTGTCTGTGTCT
>WJJN01000330.1 GCA_014729735.1 Candidatus Zhuqueibacterota bacterium | reverse complement strand
ATGGTTATAAAAGACTCATCGTTGAGGTTTAGATTGTGCATCATTTCCGGCTTAATGACCTCGCTGCCGGGCTTCTGCTTCATCAGCTCCTTTACAATTCTGCGATTCAGCCTCTTACCGGAGAGACCCCAGTTTGTCTCGAAATGAGTGTAGTACAATTGCGGTTCCGGAATGCTGACCGCGATTTTCAATTTTCTATTCGGGTATCGGTATAAAATATCCCGTATAATTGAGAATCCATTGTAAGTTTCTCCTTCAGTTTTTCTATCCGGCAAATATTCGATCTTAATATCTGAAGTAATATCAGTCAAATCTTCATCCATTGTGTCCGTCGGTTTTTCCACAGTTTCCAAATCCGGATCAATTGTATCTATCTTTTCCAATTCTGCTTGAATATCCTCAGCATTGATCTTAGATGTGGATGTCGATTTTTGCTTTGATGGTTTTGCTTCCGCAAGATCACTTTCCAGCGAATGTGGCAGAACGATGCTTTCAGCGCCGAGAATTCGCACCTGTTCCTGCTTTTTTTCCAGCCACACGGCTCGCAGGTTTAAGCCCTCTACATATAAACCCAGTGACAGTGATTCGTTATTATGCAGTTTATTCAGTTTTGTCAGAAAATCGATTTTTGTTTTCATTACATTGTGCTCAAAATCTGTTTCATTCGTCGTTTATTATTTGCATAATTAAAAGCTGTTTCCACGGAAATTTTCTTTTCAGTGTATAGTCGTTTTAAATCCTGCTCCATGGTTCTCATCCCGTATTTCGAACCTTCTCCGATCATCTGGTAAATTTCACCGGTGTTATTATTTTTGATCGCAGATTTAGTCGAAGGTGTCATGACTAAAATTTCTTTTGCCAATGTGCGTTTACCCTCTAATGTAGGTACCAGTTTTTGGGAGATCACGCAGCGTAATACATCCGCCAGCCGATTGCGGACACGATCCTGTTCGACCGGTGAAATTTCACCGATAATGCGATCGATGCTTTCTACTGCTGATGATGTGTGAAGTGTTGAAAAAACCTTATGCCCGCTGTCTGCTGCCTCCAATCCCGAAAGAATCGTGTCCGGATCTCGCATTTCTCCGATTACGATAATGTCCGGATCCTGGCGCAACGCCTCGATGGTTCCATGCTTGAACGACCTCGTGTCTCTGCCTACTTCCCTGTGGCGAACAATGCAACGATCGGAGAGATGCACATATTCCACCGGCGAGGCGATAATAATAATATGCCCTGCTACCGAACGGTTGTTCAAATCGATGATCGCATCCATGGTGCTGCTTTTCCCTGAACCGGTAATGCCGGTAATCAATATCAATCCTTCTTTTGTCTGCGCCAGATTAAAAATCCGGGTAACGCTTTGATGAAAGCCGAAACCTTCGTATGCCCGGATGTCCGTGCCGATGGCTCTCATATTCAATGCGAGCTCGTCCAGATCGAGATAGGTGTCTGCCCGATGCCGTGCAATTTTTTTTCCGAGGCGGAATGTATATGAAAAATCGAGATTGCTCTGATCATAGAGCACCTCACGCTGCCCCTCCATAAGAATCGATTGAACCAGGATATTGGATTCCTCAACTTCATACTTCCCGAATTCGGGCTGCGGAGATTTATCTCCATTAATCCGTAGCCATATCATCTGCCTGGCTGCCAGACCACCGAGGTCCATATCCGATGCATCCAGTTCGCGCATTCGTTTCAAAATAGCGTTCATTAAATTTTTCAGCACGACTCGTTTCTTTTGTGACAGCTTCTCGATGATTTCGCTGCCGATGTATTTCTGCTTTTCGATGCCGGTGTGTGTCGGTAATATTTTTCCTTTGCAGCTTGATAAGATTTCCTTTGAATCTTTTAATAAATTTTCATCTAACGCATTCATCATATTATAGCTTCTTTAAAATTTTTATTCCCACCATGATACCAGACTCAATGCGCGAACAAAAGGGTAAGATGGTGGCGACTGACTTGCACAGCGGGTATCAAACCTGTACTGTTTGTAAAAACCGGATGTGATCCCCCACCAACCAAATGTTCCCACAGGTCCACGGTCTTTTTGGACGATGCTGCCAGTGACATCCAAATTACCCGCTACAGGTCGGGACTGATAGTTCTCGGCAACAAATGATCCGCCGATTGCCATCATACATGCTTGAATATAAACGTTACTATTATTCGCGTCGTTATCTGTAATTATGACATTGTCTCCGCTGACGAGTCCTAAAAAGTCGTCGCACGCAGGATTGGAAATCGGATCGCTGGCATACACAATATCATCGTCGATCCAGATATCATCTTCCGAGTAAATAGTCAATTGCCCATTCAGTGCACCCTTTACGCGCACGTCTGCCGTCGAATGTACCACTCCGGTCGGCGCAATATCCGAAACAAGAACCGTGTCCGGCGAATCAGCGCCTACTGTTCGAACAACCCTGCCGTCGTATAGAAACTCGAAAGTTGTTTCCAAATTATAGAGAGACTTGGTATTCATCGGCGCCGGTCCATTACCTGTGGTCGCAGCCTGAATTAAATGTGACATGTCGGTTGGTATTTCCACGCGAACGCCGATCTCCCAGCCGCCATAATATTTTGCCCGGCTATATGGATGTGTCGGACTCGGCGATATGCCCTGATAAGCTGTGACTTTACCATAAAAAACCGGTCTGCCATAGGTTCGCAGAATTGAATTCGTGTGCGTCGGACCCCAGACGGTATCTCCGGATACCCAATATACAGATCCTTCATTATTTGTAAACCAAAAATAACGCGAGACCGGCATTCTATAGGAAAAATAGGCAAAGACCGAATCTTCAAACTTAAACGATTCATGAAATCGGTCGTAATGATCTTGTACAAAACCATAATTCCAGGTTTTCACCTTTAGGAGAACTGTGTCCAGACAGGTCTCATAAATCGATACATTTGAAGTGCATCCATTTGAAGTGACTGTGAAATTATCGTCTGTTATCTCGTGCTGCCAAATTTTATTTATTCCGAAATTCATTGCATTCAGCGCTTCCTCGTGGACAAGCGTTTTCATATAATAGTAATTAAAAGTATCTGTCGCCGATAATAAGGCTTTATTCAGCCGCAGTTGATACACTGAAAACGACAGAATGAATCCGAAAACAACAATTAATGCGCTTTTTCCAATCATAGTTAAGTTATCTTCTTAAATTTTTTGAAACCAACCGTGTTTGCCTCCAAAATGAAGGACGCAACAGACGTCTCAGCTCTTGCTTTCTTAAATCGGCTCTGTCGATACTGTCTAATTTCGTCGTGACAAATTCAGGACTGAGAATGATTCTTGGCTCGAACGTAACCAATGTTAACTCCACCATTTTGGTCTCCTGGGTAATTTCGACAGGTTCTCCAACCTGATTTAAATATCGAAACACATTTTGATTTCCTATTTTGCCAATATTCATGCTTTCAATGGAGTGCTGCACAATAGTTACGCTTCTCAATACTTTGTACATAGTTAGTGTCGTATCTCCATAATCGATGATTTCATCCTGAACAATTTCATATTCTATTGTATCGGGTACTGTATCCACATCAAAATTCAATTGCGACAAAAATTTCAGATGATCTGAATTTGCTATTTGCAAAATCGTACTTTGCTGACCCTCATTTATGCCAAAGCCCATTTTTCTTAAATCATATTCAGCCAAATGTGCCATGTGAGCTAAATTTGCCTGCACGATCGCATCTGCATTATAATTGAAAAATTCCCTCGTTCCGTAATCCGTTACCGTTAAGACAAGCAACAATAACATCCCGCCAATTATTGAAGCGCCGATTATATCAAGAAGTGATGTCATAATTCATTGATTGATTTATTCTTAATCTTGGATGTAAAAGAAATTCTAGTCTATATAGATGATTAGTTGTAAAACCAGTAACTGTGAACAAAACTAACCTGTAGTGTATCCCGGACTTTCGCACCGTTTTTGTATTTGTAAAGCAGTGGAGTATCATAGTTATCGGTGATAAAAATCGTCATTCGTTTGTGATATTCCCGCTCATTTGAAATTACAATATTATTCCCCTGCAATTTAACATAATCGACCTGAAAATAATTCCGATAAATTACACCACTTCGTCCGGTATCGATAAGAACCATCTGATGCAAGTCATCAAAATCGTCAATGTTGCCATGATCATTATATTCAAAGCCAAGATTATCGGGTGGTGTAAAATCCTCCAGATTTTTTTGACTTGTCGTATCAGTTGACGCTTCATCAAAAAAATACTGAGATGTTTGCTCAACATAAGATGTCAATAGTGAAATTGCTTCCAGTCGATAACGGTTTTCTGACAACGAGAAATCGCAATGCAGTAGCATTTTATTCACATTGAAAACCGCCAATGATAAGATCATCATAGCACCGATTGTAAGTAATGTTTGTCCTGTATTCATGTCATTCCCCGATCATTGATCCTCAGAAGTCGCCTGAGCGATTTCTTCTATAGTCGTAATTCCCTGTTTTACTCTTTCTCTGCCGGCAGCGCGCAGAGTTGTCATTCCTTCTTTGAGCGCCTGTTGCCGAATCTGCTCTTCGTCGATGTCATCCCCGGAACTGAAAATTAATTCTTTTATTTTTTTACTGAAAAAAAGTGCTTCATGAATTGCGACGCGTCCCTTATACCCACCGTGACACTGACTGCAACCAACGGCTTCGTAAAACGTGATATCATCCAGTTCCTCATTGCTAAATCCCAAACTCAACGGGACCGAGGGGTCGAAATCTTTGTTCGGACGTTTGCATGCATCACATAATCGACGGATCAGCCGCTGCGCTATGATGATATTGATCGCATACGCGATCAGAAATGTTTCTAATCCCATTTTGTAAAGCCGAGAAATTGCACTTGGGGCATCATTCGTATGCAGTGTGGAAAAAGTCAGATGCCCGGTGTTCGCTAACTTAATTGCCGTTTCTGCGGTTATTTTATCCCTAATTTCTCCAACCATTACTACATCCGGATCGTGTCTTAAAATAGATCGCATTGCCTGATCAAAGTCCATTTTTGTACCGATTTTTAGCTGCCGCGAACCGGGAATAATATATTCCACCGGATCCTCTACGGTCAGCACATTTATCTCCGGTTTTATTACATAACTAAGTGCTGCCATAAGTGTCGTCGATTTTCCATTGCCTGTGGGACCAGTCACGATAACCATCCCCTGCGGCTTGGAAATCGATTTGATGAATAAATCGCGTGCTTTCGGCTGAAATCCCAGTTTTTCAAAGTCGGTAATCACCTTCCTGTCATCCAGTACCCGGATTACCACGCTTTCCAGTTTATACTGATATTCTCTGGCTACGATTGGCAAAATGGACACACGATATCGGATCATGTGACCGTCTACTTTGCGCTGAATGAAGCCGTCCTGCGCTGTTTCCCGCTCGAAGCGATCCACATTTTTTGACCGGTCTTTAGCAACTGCGGCAATGGATTCGGGGCGAAATCCTTCACGCGAATGCCAGAGCCGAAGTTTACCGTCGATGCGAAAATGAAATTCCGTGGTCTTGCTGTCTTTGGGAATAATGTGAATGTCGCTCGCGCCCTGTCTCACAGCTTCCAGTAACATTCCCTCAAACAGATTCACGAGCACGCTCTTGTTTATCTCTGCCTCGATGGCAGCTTCGTCCAGTGTTTCCTCTTCTTCCTCTTCTTCTGTAAAATCGATCTGTGATTCTTCGATGGTTTTGAAAAACTCGTTTTCCGGAGGAAACGCCAGGTCAAGCAACTGCTGGATTTCCTT
>WJJN01000329.1 GCA_014729735.1 Candidatus Zhuqueibacterota bacterium | reverse complement strand
AATCCGGATGTGCAGGCGAGTTTTCTGGGATCTCCGCTGCTGGTTGTGGCATACGCTCTCGCAGGCACTATGAACATCGATTTGACAAGCGAACCGCTGGCATTCAATCCGAATGGTGTGCCGGTTTATTTGAAAGATGTCTGGCCCTCCTCGCAGGAAATTCAGCAGGCGATTCACGAGAATCTTGATGCTGAAATGTTCGCACGGGAATACAGCAATGTCCTGGACGGAAACGAGACATGGAATGACGTATCAGTTCCCAAAGGCGATCAATATAGCTGGGATGAAGAGAGCGATTATATTCGCGAGCCGCCATTTTTTCAAGATATCACATTAGATGTGCCGTCAATCGAGGAAATCACTGGTGCAAGAGCACTTGCCTGGTTACCGGACTCCACGACCACGGATCACATTTCACCGGCTGGCAATATTGCAGTAGACTCACCCGCGGGACGGTTTTTAATTAGCAGGGGAGTACAACCGAATGATTTCAATTCTTATGGCAGCCGCCGCGGAAACCACGAAGTTATGATGCGGGGAACACTCGCGAATATTCGCATCAAAAATAAACTGGTTCCAGGCGTTGAAGGCGGCTATACAATCTATCAACCGGATAACGAACAACTGGCAATATGGGATGCGGCAGTAAAATATATGGAAAATAATATTCCGTTGATCATTCTTGCCGGTAAAGAATACGGCTCCGGATCATCCCGCGACTGGGCGGCGAAAGGTGTCTATCTGCAGGGTGTGAAAGCAGTGATCGCCGAAAGCTACGAGCGCATTCACAGATCAAATCTCGTCGGGATGGGAATTCTGCCGCTGCAATTCAAACCGGGTGAAAGCGTGGAACAACTCGGATTAACAGGTTTTGAAACATACGATATTATTGGTCTCGATAATAATATGACTCCGGGAATGGATGTTGTTGTGCGTGCTACTGACAACAGTGGAAATGCAAAGAAATTTACTGTCATAAGCCGTATCGATAGTCCGGTGGAGGTCGAGTATTATCGAAATGGTGGGATTTTGCAAACCGTGTTGCGTCAAACTATGAAAAAGGAATAGATCTACAGATTTATTTTCAGAAAAATCAATGAATATGCTTGCAATTTTGCAGGGAAATTTTTACATTTAAAATTAAACAAACCGGGCTTTTTGGGCACAACATTCACTGAAAGTGCACATAGCTCACAAAAATTAAGGAGATATTTATGAGTATCACCTTTGAAGATTCATTAAAAATATTGAAAACAGCCATTGAAGTGGAAGATAATGGATTAGAGACTTTTTTGAAATTTGCCCGGAAAACCAAGGATGAAACCGGCAAAAACATCTTCATCCAGCTTGCTTTAGATGAGCACAATCACCGGCTGATTCTGGAAAAGCAGCTCAATAAACTTATGAGCGGCAAGAAATGGGAGCCAGTGGAAATACCAAAATCCGCTATTGAAAAATTATCGCCGGCGGTTCGGGAAAAACAGAAGCGCACCCGCGGGGAATCCGGTCTGGCAGAAGTGGATGCGCTAAATGTCGCACTCGATCTGGAGCGGAAGACAGCGAAGTTCTTCCGGGAGCAGGCGGAGAATATCGGTGAGCCCGAAGCGAAGAATTTATTTTACCGGCTTGCGGAGTGGGAAGATTCACATTTTGATATCATTCAGGCGGAACTGGATTCAATTAATAACACCGGATTCTGGTTTGATATCCCGGAGTTCAGGATGGATGGTAAATTTTAATCGTTTCGTTTTCAAAATAACACGGCATTAGAAAAACAAAAACTTTAAACAGGGAGGATTTAAATGGATAACAAAAATCTCGGAATGCTTGAAGCTATTCAACTCGCTATGGAAGCCGAACTTAAAGCACAAAAATTTTATTCTAATGCGGTCAATCAAGCCTCTAATGAGCGCGGCAAAGATTTGCTGAAACAATTGGCAAATTTTGAAAAAAAACATTACGAGGCGCTCGAAAAGCTATCAAAATCTTTAAAAGATGACGGGCAGTTCATCAAATATGAGGGGACAACATTCGATGAAATTAAGGGCGGCGTCAAATCGGAAGTCGAAGGCAAGTTAGAATCGAATAAAGATAATGTGATAAACATTTTGAATATGGCGATAGATGCGGAAACCAAGGCATTTAACCGCTATAAAGAGTTGGCGGAAGAGACTAGCGATCCGGATGGGCGGTCGATGTTTCAAACTTTAGCTGAAGAGGAGTCCCTTCATCGCCGGATATTAAGCGATGAATTTTATCAATTGAGCAACATGGGCGGCGTTTGGTCATGGGGCGATTAATTACAGGATAATCATAATCGGAGATTACAAAATCAGGAGCTGTTATGAGCAAAGAGATGACTATTAAGGACGCATTACAATTGGCGATTGATGAAGAAATAAAAGCGTATAATCTTTATAATGAAACAAGTCAAAAAGTGAAGAACAGTGGCGCCCGGAAAATGTTGGTCGAGCTGGCGAATGAAGAGTTGAAACACCGGGAGGCTCTGGAAAAGATAATTACTAATGACGATTACAAAGCACTTGGCAATGCGATTGACAGGAACAAATTCGGCATCGCAGAATTTCTGGAAGAAACACAGTTGAAGGAAACCGCTTCTATTCAGGAGATACTTATTTTCGCAATCAAGGAAGAAGAAAAAGCTCTGAATTTTTACAATGCGATGAAATTAAATTTTCCAGGAACAGACATGCAAGAAGTATTCGGGAGATTAGCTGCAGAGGAGATGGGACATAAACAGAAACTGGAACGTGAGTACGAGGAACATATCCTGAGAGAGAACTAAGATGAACTACCTATGGAAAAAAATTGCCATTTGGTGGCAGGCGTTTAGATTTCACTTCGTCCCACCAAGTTTCTTGCCAGCCATATTGGGCGGAGTCGTTGCCTGGGCAATCACCGGCGAATTTCATCCATGGTATTTTCTGTTAACAGTGATCGGCGTTACAATTAATCACATCGGTCTCAATATGACGGATGATTATTTCGATTATCGGCATTCCATCGATCGGGCGAAAGAAAGAGAGAAAAATCCGTACTCCGGCGGTAGCGGCACGCTGACAAGCGGCTTGATCGAACCAAAGAACATGGCTGTCGCTTTTCGGCTGTGCTATATTATCACTATTATCATTGGTCTTTACCTGTCGCTGATGACAGGCTGGCAGGTGCTGATATTCGGTGTTTTCGGACTCTCAAGTGCCTATTTTTACACGGCACCGCCGATTCGTTATGGATATCATGGATTTGGTGAAATTTCGCAACTAATAAATTTCAGTCTCACCATCGGATTAGGCGCGTACTTTGTGCAGGTACAGACATTATCATGGGAGACAGTATGGGTACTGCTGCCGCTGGGATTCATGATGTTCGCGATGATCACAATCAATGAGATACCGGACGAAGAGGATGACCGGCTCGGCAAAAAACGAACGCTGGTTGTTATCTTCGGCGCGAAAGCCGGAGTCTGGCTATATGGCGCCGCCATGATTGCAGCATTTGCAATCATCGTACTGGCACCGCTATTCAACGGTGCCAGTTTTTGGGTGTTTTTGAGCCTGATCACCTTTCCGTGGTTCCTGAAAGCTTTCAGGATTTTAGTAGAAAATTACCAGGATCCGGAAAAGATGGCTCCGGCAAATATGATGACCATTCGCATTCACAATATTACCGGGATTTTGTTGACGCTGGCTTATATCATCCAGGGAATTAGTAATGGATTCGAAGTCTGGAAGATGATCGTACCGGTTGTGATCCTGATTGTACTGTACAGTCCGGTGGCGCTTACAATTTTCCTGAATATGATCCCCGTAAAAACAGGGGAAAAAGCAATGGACGTGGCTTGAAAATGATTCCGTGAGGAGGCAGCTATCAGCGGCAAATTTGATAAATATAAACAGGTTCTCGAATCCGAACAGCGTTCTGCGTATGTCCGACAGATGTTTTCAAAAATTGCACCCCGCTACGATCTCCTGAATAGAATCATGTCCCTGGGACGTGATCTTTCATGGCGCAGACTGGCAATCGAGCAGGCGGCTTTCCCCGAGAACAGCCTGATTCTCGATCTCGGCGCCGGTACAGCAGACATGGCGCTGGAGGTGTTGCGCGCAAATAGCAATTCTAAAGTTATTGGCTATGATAATTGTTCTGATTTGATCGATATCGGCAGGGAAAAAGTCGACGGCACAGTGAAATGGACAATCGGCGACGGCAGAGAATTGCCGTTCCGATCGGAGATGTTCGACGGTGTTGTTGCCGGATTTTCGGTTCGTAATATACCGGAATTGGATATCGTGTTTGATGAAATTTATCGCATTTTAAAACCTGGTGGAAAAATAGCCATACTGGATATGGTAAAGCCTCGGGGAAAGTTCTTTGGCAAGGTTTTTCGTTTTCATTTTATCCATATCGTCCCATTGCTGGGAAAGCTCATCGGAAGCGATCCGGATGCATATTCTTATTTACTGCCATCCATTGAAAATTTTTATACGTCGGAAGAGCTTCATCAAAAAATAGAGGAAATCGGATGCAAAAATGTACGGTCAAAGGAATTGATGTTGAAAACTGTTTCACTATGTATTGGTTCAAAATAGTCATTTCAATCAAGGAGGAGAAAATTGGAAATCGATAAAAATCAACTGGCAGATAATAATGGGAAAGAAGGAAAACCTACCTATGTTGCCGTGGACGGCAAAATCTATGATTTATCCGAAAGTAAAATGTGGAGAAACGGCAAGCACATGAACCGACATCAGGGAGGCGAGGATTTAAGCAATTCGTTCGATGCCGCGCCGCACGGAAAAGAGGTTCTGGAACGATTCGCGGAAATTGCCGATTATAATCCGGAGGCGGACCTTGCAGAAGAATCTCCGCTGCCGCAATGGATCATGGATATCTTTGAAAAACACCCGTTCCTGAAGCGCCATCCCCATCCAATGATTGTTCATTTCCCGATGGCATTTTTTATCACCGCATCACTTTTCATGTTGTGGTACTACATCATCTCGCCAATCCCGTCAATGCTGGATTCCATTTTCTACATGCACATTCTGGGAACGCTTTCACTGCCCTTTGCTATGATCACCGGATGGTTTGCGTGGAAGGTCAATTATATGGGCAGATCAATCGGCTATGTGACCCGAAAAATTATTTTTTCGTTCGTCGTAGTTGCATTTGATATTGCCGTGTTGCTCAGCTTGATATACGTTCCTGATATCCTTGTCTCACCACAAGGCATTGAGCTGCTGGTTCCGGCGATGATTATTTCCTATCTACCGATTGTATCATATATCGGACAACAGGGGGGACAATTGGTCTATTAAATCCACTTCGATTTTTAAAAGCAAAAAGTCCGGCTCGCAGGTACAAACCGGACTTTTTTATTCCCCCACAGAGAATATGGAAACAGATTACAAATTTTTAGGGATCCAGGCTCAGAAAAACCGAGACGCTTCGTTTCATGGATCCGTTTGGGCTATCTAACTCAATGGTCACCACGGCAGTGCCTTCATCGTCTTCGGTAGGATCGAGGTCATTTATCAGATCAGTGCTAAAATGAGTTCTGCCATAACCGTAATTTTCCGGAGACGCCATAAGACTTGTCTCTGAAAGCTTGCCCAAAGTTGTGGAAGCCAGTAATTTAGAACCGGCTGCCATTGGATTCCCGTGAATATCGTATAGTTCTATTTCGATATTTGCAGCCTCGTCCAGCTTTAACTCGGTTCTATCTGTCGTTACGTCAAAAACCAGAACGCCGGCTGAAAAAACCTGCGGCTTGGTTGTCCAGACTTTTACGGTGTTGCCATTCTGATCTTCGCCCCAGGTATACGCCAGCACCATGGCGATGCCGTCGTTAGGATATAAATTTCCAAGCGTATTTAATACCTTCCCACCTTCGAAATCGGGTATGAGGAGATTTAACATCAGGCTTTCATCATTAGGATTCGGAATACAGCACGTCGTTAATTGATACGGATCGTCGGTATCAAGATATGGAAAGGGATTGACATTTTGAAGCACAACAGCGGTTTGCCCCTTTTCATTTGTAAGCGCGTCAGTTGTGATAACACCTCCAGTGGACGTAAAATATACAGCCGTTCCCTCTTCCACCGGATTATTGTACTTATCGCCGAAAATGGCTGTCATTTTGATATCCTGCACCGGATTGGCAAAGCATACGTTGTGCTTCGTGGGCTCACATACGAGAGTTCCATGTTGAATTACATCGTTTTTATTATTTGGGTTGATCCACATATATGCCGGACCGGATCGGATGACAAAATTAGTTGTTTTCGCAGCAACGTTGGGATAGTCAACCAATTCCGCCCGAATGCGAACGGTTCCCGATCGGATCCCGGATCGAATCGTCGCCTGAACCCTGCCGTCAATCGTCGGCATGATCGGAGTTTCCATTGTCGATCCTTCTTCTGACGGGCTGATATAAATGCCACCGCCGGGACTGCTGACGATGCTTAACCGAAGCCGTAAATCATTACCAACCGGTCGTCCTTTTACGTTGAGCACTTCTGCCGTAATCGTGGTCTGTTCTTCTCTCCCGGTTTCTTTTACCCAGATGAAGCTGGGATCTGCGGTTAATAAGATGCTATTGGGATCATTAATAATTGTTGCAACGAATCCCACGTAAGTAGTATCTGACAGCGACAAAAATCGTCCCACCACTTCCACCGTTGAATCCGGTTCAGTGGTGGCGATAAGATTTACCGTCGCCCGCCCGTATTGATCTGTGATGGCTTTTTGTTGAATGAGTCCGTTGCTCGCATAAAATTCGACTTCCGCACCGATAATCGGGTTGTTCCTTGTTGTCAATAGAGTTCCGGTTACTTCTATGATGCTTTCCCCATCCGCCGGTACCTTTGCTTTGTTCGTGGTAACGTCGAATTTCGGATTCACGTATTCCACCCGCATGTATTTCGTTAGTCCAACGCCGAATGTGACGCTCAAGCTGTCGACCGCCGCATGAATTGCCGATCTCAGATAGATTTCACAAAAACCGTTCTCATTCGATGTAGTGCTATTTACTATTGTGCCGTAGCGGGTACCGACTTTTATTTTTGCATATTGGATTGGATTCTGCGACGTGGTTTCGAATATTTTGACTCTTATTTTTGTCTCGGACAATCCATCAGCCGGCAAAACCGTATCTTCTATAGACGGCGTAAAACTGACGCCGATGAACTTCACTTTTATTTTGGCTGTATTATCCTGGGCATCAGCTTCTTTTTGCATCGAAGCATGTTCCGATGCATCCTCCGGGCTGATGATGCGGATCGAATATGAGTCCGGATTCCCCTTGTTCAGACCATCGAATGTTGTGTCAACCACAGTTGCAGTTACTTCGACAGTAATGTCTGTGTAACTTGCTGCACTGGTTAGGTCTGCGCTCACCTCGCCATAATAATTCGAGAAAGCAAATCTTTCGATAGATCCGTGAGTCGTTTGAAAAATAACTTTCATGCCAAATGCGGGTTCGCCGTTTTTGTCCGTCACCACAGCCTTAATTGTCGCTGCCGATACCCCGTCTGCAAGAAGCTCGGATGTGGACGCGGATGATGATTTGATATCATGATCGCGGGAACCGATGACATTGTCCGCTTCTTCGTCGCATGTTATTAAACCCAGCGAGATCATTAACAGGATTATCACATTTAAATACGATTTCATTCTAAAGTGCCTCCATGAGCTGCAATATCAGTTTTCACTTTTCACGGGAATTTGCTTTATTTTTTGTTTCGAAATTCTTTCAGCCTTTTATTAAATTCTTTACGCCGTTCCTGCAGATATTCATATTTCAAGATGCGATGTTTCATTCGGTCAACAACCGATGGAACAATTTCCGCCTGAATCAGGATTATCAGCTCTTTTTTTATCACCTGGTTCGCATTATAGCCAAACAGATAACGCAATCCGAAAAACCACCACGGTAGATCTTTTAATAGCGGAACTCCCTTTCGGGAACTCGTTAATTCATTTGAAAATAATCCGGCAATCGCGGTTTCTTCACCATTAATTAATAGCACCTGTGTTCTGCCTTCGGTAATTTTCTTGGTGACATTGATGCTGCTGGGTACGACATCACTCTTTTCCGCGTAAAGCTCCAGATGGATGAATTTCAGATCATTTTCCGTGATGATATGCGGGATAACTGTGAGAATCGTTCCTGACTCATATTCGCTGTAACGTGTATTTCCGGCAAAATCCCGGGTCGTGAGAAAGAAGTTCTTCCCGACTTTTATTTTGCCTTCCTCGCCTTCCATGATACGAATTTGTGGGGTGGCGATAACCCTGCCTTTATTCAGGCTCTCGAAAGTCTTGATCAGCGCGAATACATTCCAGCTCCCGGCGGTAATATTGCCGGTTGCTGCAAAGAAATTCTGGGTGACATCCTGTCCACCACGGGAATCGACGCGAAACTTTACTTTGCCGTCTTTCAAGGTGCTCCAGTCGACACCGATTTCAGCGAGCGTCTGTTGGTCTGCCTCAAAGAAAATCGCTTTGATTTCGATTTCCCGGGTCTCGAGACTTATTTCCAATTCATCCGCCTTCTTTTTGTTGTTTAAGCCGGAGATTTCGTAATAGCGATCGAATTCATTGTATTGTAACATATTCGAACGGAGAATATATTCCAGCGCCCGTTTCCAGTGCATATTATCGACAACCACGCCGAT
Organism: Candidatus Zhuqueibacterota bacterium; assembly: GCA_014729735.1. Taxonomy (GTDB): domain Bacteria; phylum Zhuqueibacterota; class Zhuqueibacteria; order Thermofontimicrobiales; family Thiofontviventaceae; genus Mariaggregatimicrobium. The sequence goes on along the minus strand of WJJN01000329.1, from coordinate 1,155 downwards.
GCTGCTTTTTCGCTCAGTAGGGTCGACGATAATTTTATTTTCATATTTTTGTGTGAACTGATTGATGATGTCGAGCGCATCATCAAGATTCAATTCCCGGTTCAATGTGATGAACTCATCAGGTGAATATTCCCTGGGCTTCCGTTCCTGGCAGTTCGCTAAATTAGAATTCATAAGTATAGCGGCTATCAGGCAAACTAAAATGAATTTTGGGGATGTCTGTTTATTCATTGGTAACCACCAGATTTATTTTTTATAACCTAAACCTAAGATAACTTTCTTTGTTGTTCCTTCTTCAGTAATCTTAAATTCAATCTCATTATTCCGTGAATTAATTCCTTCCAACCGACCGAGGTGGACTTTGTCGCCGACCTTCAGCTTAATGATCTTGCCAGATTTGTCCTTCAGGTAAACCTGTCCATTGGCAACTGCCTGTAATGATGCTTTTTCCACATCAAGGAGTCCATCGTCCACAGGTTTTTTCTTTTCTTTCTTCTTAGCGATTTTTTTACTAAACATATTCGATGATCGCTTTGGCTGCACCCGGCGCAACGACTTGAAAGAATCATAAAACTTTGCCGTTGCCGCTACCGGTTCGATGGATTCGAAATTAAAGTTTTTTTCGTTCTCCCATTTCCGATTTGAAGAAAAGCCGCAAATTTGAAGCTTGAAGGTTAATTCATCAGGCTTTTCTTTATGTCTGGAAAAATGATAGGATTCGATTTGATATAGCAATGGATTTTCGGTTAAATACATAATCAGGCGATATATGTTATAATAGCTCCCTTCTCCGGTCAGCGTGAACCGGAATGTGGTAATATCGCCGTCTTCATTGATGCTGTTTAAAACAAAATCAAAATCTAACGGAATATCATATTCCTGGATTATCCAATTCAAATAATACAGAGAGAAAGAGGGTTCATCAGCTCCTATTATTTTTTTGGGGGATTCTTCCCAGGCGTACCGCAGTTGATTGTGTTCTTGCTCTACCTTTTCCAGCGCCTGCACGATTTCTAATGAACCGTCCAATTGTTTGGCTAACTTTTTATGCTTTTCCTGTACAACATCAATCTCCTTGTTTTGTCTGGAATACCAGAAAAAACTGATTACCGAGAGCAAAATCCACAGCACAGCAATTGTTATTGAATTTCGTTT
>WJJN01000328.1 GCA_014729735.1 Candidatus Zhuqueibacterota bacterium | reverse complement strand
TATTGATCGATACCGTCGGTTTTATTCGTAAACTACCGCATCATCTGGTGGCGTCTTTCAAAAGCACACTTGAGGAAACGCAGGAAGCCGACCTTCTGTTGCATGTGATTGACATTAGTTCCCCTAATTTTCGGGAACAAATTCATACAGTAAATCAGGTGATGAAGGAATTAAATATCGACCAAAAACCGGTGTTGCATGTATTCAATAAAGTAGACCGTGTAAATGATCGTGATTTAATTTCACTGGTTAAAAGCGAATTCACCCCGGCTGTCACTGTTTCTGCAAGAAGAAAAATTTTTCTCGACCAGTTAGAACATGAAATAGAAAAATACGCAACGGAAAATTTCATTGAACTGGATTTGAAGCTTAATATCCAGCGCCAGAAGGAAATTGCACAATTGCATTCAATGACGAACATATTGGATAAAAAATATGATAACGGATTTGTAAATTTAAAAGTTCGAGTGAATAAATCCCGTTTGTCCCAAATAGAAAGCTTGATCAATTAAATCCTATAGAAAGCAGCAGGAAATCCATGCCATTCAAAATTCTTATTGTCGACGATGAACCACATATTCGTTCGTCTTTAGCCGGATTGCTTAAAGACCAGGGGTACAAGGTTCTTTCATGTGAAACCGGCGAGCATGCCCTGGAATTGATCAAGGACGAATACGCTGATCTCGTTTTTCTGGACGTCCGGTTGCCGGGGATAGATGGACTGCAAGTATTGGAGCGATTGAAGCAGATGGTGTCGGATGTTACTGTTATTATGATCTCCGGAAATGCCGATTTAAGTATTGCTGTACAAGCAACAAAACTGGGCGCTTATAATTTTCTTGAAAAACCACTGAATCCGGAAAAGGTGTTGCTCGAAGCAAACAATATTGTCGAAAACAAAAAAATGAGAAATGAAGTCGTTTCGTTGAAAAAGCTCGTCGGACAGGAATACAAATTAATCGGTGATTCGGAAATTATGCAACGCTTAAGACGGGATATCCGAAAAGCGGCGCCATCGGATGGACGCATTTTGATTTATGGGGAAAACGGGACGGGTAAAGAGCTGGTTGCCAGAGAAATTCACGAGTTGAGTGATCGCAGGGACAAACCTTTCGTGAAAGTCAACTGTGCGGCAATTCCAAAAGAGTTAATCGAAAGTGAGCTGTTCGGATACGAGCGCGGCGCGTTTACCGGTGCGAACAAACGTAAATTAGGCATGATCGAGGAGGCTAACGAAGGCACGCTATTCCTCGACGAGATCGGGGACATGGCTTTGGAAACACAGGCAAAATTACTGCGTGTGCTTCAGGAAAATGAATTTCGCCGCGTCGGTGGAACAACACCGATTAAATTCGATGTACGAATTATTTCAGCCACGAATAAAAATCTGACAAAAGAAATCGAAGCCGGAAATTTTCGGGAAGATCTTTATTTCCGGCTCAATGTAATTCCCATCGAAGTTGCGCCTTTGAGGGAGCGCAAAAATGACATTCCGCTACTGGCTCAACACTTCATTCAATCTTACTCGAGTCAGAATAATAAAAAGCCGAAATCGATTTCCAAATCAGCCTTTCCATTGTTAATGGAATATCACTGGCGAGGAAATATCCGCGAATTAAAAAATCTGATAGAACGATTGGTTATCATGACCGAAGATGATGAAATTTCCTACGAAACTGTTTTCAGGTACTTGCCCACGTCAACAAAAATTGCTCCCCGGGAGATGACTCCTTCCCATGAGAATCAGTCATTGCGAAGTCTGTTGGAAAATTTTGAAAGGCAATTATTATTGCAGGAATTTCAAAAATCCGAAGGAAATGTTTCCAGAATGGCTGCCACCCTGAAAACAGATCGCCCGAATTTGCACCGGAAATTAAAAAAATATCATATCAAGTAAGGCGGAGGAAAAACAAGATAATGAAACAGAAAGCGATAATCATTTTAATGATTATGGTATTACTCTTTACAGGATCGATTGCCGCACAAGAAATAGTCCGAATACCACAAACGAATCCGAATTATCAAATCGACGACTGGACTAGTTATACCATGACGCGTTGGATGTATTCTCTTGCAAAGGGCTACGATTATATCTATTTTGCGACGAGCGGTGGGATCGCTCGCTTTAATCACTATACACGAAAATGGGACTTTCCCTGGACTGTCAGCAATGGTCTGGCGGATAACGAAGTTCATGTGGTAGGATTCGATTTTGATACTGCTTATCTATGGTGTGCAACTCCTTACAGCGTGAGTGTCTATTTTTCAACATTTCGCCGTTGGGAGAACTATTATTTCGATGACATGGGATTGCCCATGACCGAAAAAATCGTTTCCATCGGCTTTGACCGGGATTATGTCTGGCTCGAAAATGCCAATGGCAGAATTTTGCGCGGCAATAAACGGGGCGGCGGTGGTTTTAATTACGCCTCTCTGTCGCCGGGAAATAATACAAATATCCGCTGGTTCGGTTTCCGGGGACAGCAGCGCGGAGAACTACCGCGATTTTTTATGAGCTCCGGATATTTTTTCGAACCGGAAGGATTTATTACAGATGTAAATCTGAATGAATATGATATATCCTACTGGCTGTTATCTGAGCGGGAAATTTACTGGCTCGCTACTTATGGGTTGGGTGCTGCCCGTGCAGAGGCGCGCATCGACCAGCTTGAGCTTCTCACTTACGGGCTTTTTCTGAATAATGTCTCGGCTATGGATTATGATAAGGAAAATGATATTTTCTGGACTGGCGGAATGGGCGATTATGAAGGTGAAAGCGGTATTACCAAATGGAATATATCCGCACGAAAGTGGGACTATTACCGGGCGGATTATCTGACCGTCCTCCAAAGCGATCAGGTAACTTCAGTAGCAGTCGATGAAGATCCATTCGTTTGGTTTGGGACGGACGCAGGGCTGGCTCTTTACAATAAAAATAAAAATGACTGGAAATTTTATACCATCTTCGAGCAGCTCACAGACAATTTTGTTTACGACATTGCACTCGACGATACAAACGTCTGGGTTGGGACTGCCAGCGGTGTTACAAGAATTATAAAACAAAGTCTACAAAACGATAGCCTTACTATTGATCGGATTAAGCCAAAAGCACTGCACGATGTGGAAGTGTATGATGTGGAAATTATGAAAAACTTGATATGGATGGGAACACAATTCGGTGTGTATGTTTATGACCTCAAAAGAGATAAAGGCGGCTTTCAGTCCGAAACCAGCGGTCCTCGCAACGAGCCGGTGTACGCCGTTTCTGTCTATGAAAATGAAATATGGTTCGGACTCGAAGGCGGCGTCGAAGTATATGATATGACCGCTGAGAAATGGCTCGGCGGACCGCAGAAGCGGTTCAATGAACCGGAAACTATTGCATTTTTAAAAGCAGATGAAAAAGCAGTCTGGGCAGCAACGGAGGACCATGGCGTTTTAAAATACGATAAGGAGCGCGGCCGTTGGGTGCATTTTACAATCGAGGATGGACTTCCCAGCAATACGGTGAATACAATTGTACTCGACAGTGATTATGTCTGGTTCGGAAGTCCGGAGGGGATTACCAAATTTTACTGGAATGCGCCGTATCGTATCGATTGAACTCGAAACAGAAACCCGCAATTATTGATGCTTTCGTTCTTCCAATTCTTCAAAAGATTTTGGCCAATCTTTCTTTAAAATCCGGGAGAGAGAACGGTCTGCCAGTAGTTTTCCGCTCGTCTGGCAGGCGGGGCAATAATTTGTTTCGTTTGTAGCATAACGAATACGCTGCACAGGAGTGGCGCACACCGGACATGGCTTTCCGAATTTGCCGTGAACTGCCATCTCGTTCCTGAAAGCAGTCACTTTTTCCGGGAATGAATCGCCGGCTTCTTCCCGCAAGCGATTCGTCCATTCCGTCATAATTTCTTTGATCGCGTGGAAAAGTCGCTCAATTTTCTCGTCATCTAAATTTTTGGTGAGCTGGACTGGTGATAGTCTAGCCCGATGCAGAATTTCATCGGAATAGGCATTCCCGATTCCGCTGAATAAACGGGGATCAGTAAGAGCACGTTTCAACGTATGGTTTTCGGATAATAACCTTTGCTGAAATTCAGATAATGAGGAGTCAATGACATCGATTCCCCCACGATCAAAATAG
>WJJN01000327.1 GCA_014729735.1 Candidatus Zhuqueibacterota bacterium | reverse complement strand
CGTTGTTTCCGCCCGGACGACCAACGCTAATCCGTTCGTCAGTTGTGTCATGGCAATAGTGTCCAGATTGGATAACACCGGCGCCGAATCAATGATTATGTACGCAAAATGCTCCCGGAGCTGCGACATCACATTTTTAAGGGCTTCCGAATTAAATTCCTTGATCGAACGATTCGCATCTTGTCCGGTTGTGATTATGTTTAAATTCGCATGCTCCAGATATGTTATACAATTTCTCATCTCCACTTTCTTTCGCAACAGATCGGCGAAACCAATCCGGTTTTCGATATCGAATAAGTCATGTATCGACGGATGACGAAAATTGGCATCGATCAATAGTACATCTCTCGTGGCTTCGCCTGAAGAGCCATTGGCGCCATTTACGGGATGAAAGTGCCCGCGTGCCAATTGTAATGCGTAATAAGCCGCCAGCGTGGAGCTGCCTTCACCCATCGTCGAACTGGTAATAGTGATCGCTTTTCGATCCAGATGCCCGATTTTCAATTCGAGATTATCGTACAGAAATTGCAATTCATGTTGAAACGGAACTTCCGCGAACAGATCGATCGCCTTCAGCCCGGACTTACCATTATTATGAAATCCATTTCCAATTCCCCCTGTTAGCAACTTTTTCAATCGAATGTTCAAGCTCATTGCTTGGTGTAATTTAAATTAGATTATGCTGCAATGCCTGCTAAAGATATTTCAGACAGGCGATATTTAGTTTTGTTCTGGTATAGATGTCAACAAAGGCAAATCAAGATAGCGCTCAACATCTTCTCCGCTGGATATCGTATGATCGAAATATTCTGCCAGAAATGCAATTCCCAGACTCAATCCGGTTCCCAGTATAATAGATAATATAATATTTAGCAGAATTTTCGGTTTTATCGGATTCTCGGGAACAACAGCCGGACTGATCACTTTTATTTTGATGAGATTGTCCATTTTTGCCAGGGAAATTCTTGCTTCTTCCCGTTGTTTCAGCAACATCGAATACACTTCCCTGTTATCTTCCACGCCCCGGCTTAATTCTGAAAATTGAAAAACCTGCTGTGATCTGTCGCGCATCTTACTGTAAATCTCGTCGATTGCCGTTTTAAGAACCACCTCCCGCGCAAGCAATGCATTGACTGCCGTCTGTTCCTGCTTTATTATTAGCTCCACTTCTTCCTTGATTTTTCTGCGAGCATCCCGGATTTGCTTCTCGATCTTAAGCACTTCCTCGAATTCCGGATGATATACCTGCAACAGCCGGTTTCGCTCGATCTCAAGATTCAGCAAATCGCCTTTCAATCGTAATAAATAATCTTTTTGACTCGGACTATCGCTGGTCTCCGTGGACGGGATAATGGTCGTCGAATCATTTTTCAACTGATCGTGTATGATCTTTATCCGCGCTTCACGGCTGATGCGTTCAGTTTTGACTTCTGTGAGCTCCTGCTCATAAACAGATAATTTATTCAACAAAATCTGATTTTGCTGTTCCGGAGACAGAAGTGATTCCCGCTGCTGAAATTCCGATTGCCGTTTTTCCAATACTGTGAGCTGGGCTTCGGCGATCTCTAATTGCCGGTTGAAAAATTCGTACTCTTTACTGTCTCTGAAAAGCTCGGCGCGATATTCCCGGTACGATTGAATAATCTGATTTACCGCGTTTGCACACAAATTAGGCTCCTTGGATTGATACCTCACATAAATTATATTCGATTCCGGCAATCGATCCACGGTCAGTTTTGACATAAAATAATTGACCGGTATGTTCTCCAAATGCAGTGCTTTCAAAACCCGCTCTGCTACAGGTCTGCTGCGCATCACTTCTGTTTCGGTGTTAATTCGCTCGTTTTGATCGTGATAATAACCCAGATTCATCCGAAACAGCAGCGCCTTTTCTGCCTCGATATCCCGTTCCACGAGTAGTTTTGCGCTGGCTTCATATGTCGGCTTCATCAAGAAACTGACTACTGTAGCAGTCGCGACAACGGACAGAAAAAGTGTGATAATGAACCATTTTCTTTTAAAAACGATGTAAACGATTTTTGTGATTGTCAACGGTGAATCATTCATATCAAATTACTCAAAATATAACTAATTGTCATATACCTGCTCCATAAACCACAGGCGCCAGTAAATATCCAGCGGTGGAAGGATCAGGTCAAAAAATTGATTGAGAAAAGCGTCCAGATTAGCGATGAATGTTCGCGGCACATAAATTATATCTCTGGCGATCAAAGACTGATCCTGCTGTTTTGGGCGCGCAGCAAAAAACGCTTTCATGTTTAACCGTCTCGCAGAAACTATTCCATCTTCACTTTTCCGAATCAGCAATACACTGCCCCTGCTCGCTGTGCGCTTAAAGCCTCCTGCCACTGCAATCGCCTGTGCTGCTGTCATTCCCTGCTCAATTGCATAACCGCCCGGCTTCTGAATTTCGCCCATGACGTATACTTTTTGATTGGCAAACTGATGCACAAAAATTGTCACATCCGGTGATTTCAATATGTCCTGATATTCAAGCGTAATCATCGAATCGATCTCCTGTGGACTATATCCATCGACGTAAATGTCACCTATTTTTTCCAGTGTGATACGACCATCCGGTCTGACAATGACCTGCCTGCTGAATCGATCGTTATCAAAGAACTTCACTTCCAGCACATCTCCGGCTCCGATTCGGTATACCGGCGACGGAGCACGACGCGATACGTCAATACGCTCATTTGTCCGATGCGCGCACGATATAAAAAAGATAACCCCCAACAGAAAGAATACGGATATTTTAAATTTCATATTTGTAATGAGGTTATAGACATTGAAATTTATTTAAGTATACTTTCATCAGAAGAGATTTGCAGAAAAATATTCTATTATAGAGGTAATTTGGTGAGCTTTAAAAGATGACTAAATAGGATAAGGAGGAATCAGAAATCCAGTTTTCCGAAATTTCCAGGATTTCGGAAAACTTCTCATCATAAAAATAAAGAAGCCCGGCTCACCTGAAACCGGGCTTCTTTAAATCCAATTGCGAGTGATCAGAGCTCGTGAACTTTAAAATCTGCTTCTTCCTTGAGCTCATTGATTTTCGAAATTCTGACCTGCTGCATTTTTTCTGCTTTTTTCTGATTGCGATAGGATTTTTTGAATTCCTCGAAGGGGCGCGTCTCTTTTTTTCGGTCGATGACCTTCAGGATATGATAACCGTACTGAGTTTCGATAATATCACTGATTTCCCCAACCGGGACATTGAAAGCCGCTTCCTCGAATGGTTTAACCATGTAACCGCGACCAAAATCTTCGTACAAACCGCCGGTATTTTTCGAACCGGGATCTTCGGAATATTTCTTTGCCAGCTCGGCAAAATCTTCTCCGCGCTTCGCACGTTGTAAAATATCTTCCATCTTTTCATGGATTTCTTTTTTCTCTCCCTCACTCTTATTCGTGGTTAGAAGCAAAATGTGGCGCACAGTAGCAGTCTTATCTCCTTCATAAGCCTTGCGCAGCTCTTCTTCACTTAGATCGACTTGTTCCACTGAGAGCTGGCTGAAATATTTTTCGATAGTTGCACGCTCCCGCATATCTTGTCTGACATTTTCAAGATCGATTTCATTTGTGGTCAACCATTGCTTAAACTTTTCTTCGCCGCCGCTCCGCTGATATTGAATGTTAAGCATGCTGTCAACTTCTGCTTCGGTCGCTTCGACATCTGCTTCTTCGGCAGCATTCAGCAATAACTTTTGCTCGGCATAGCCCCGGGCTGTTTGTTGGAAAAACGCACTGAGTCGATCCGGATCAAAGGATGAAATTTGTTGTGAGCGTTTGCCGGTATTCACATAGATCATTTTCGTGATTTCATTCGCTTTTACTTCAAAAGAGTTTGTGGAAACGATAACCGTGTTTTCTTCCGGTGATAATGCCGGTACCTTTTCCGCGAGCTCCTTAGCAAAATTATATGCAGGCGTATCTTTCTCCAATGTATACTTTTCAGATTTTCCGCATCCGAAGATGATAAAGAAAATAAGCAAGAATACTGAAATTAGTTTTTTCATTGAAAAACTCCTTAATTTATAGATAGAATTCTGGTTAAGACAAAATAAGAAAAAAAATAGTGTTTTGCAAACTATATTTTACAAAAATTTATTAACCGATTATTTCTTCGAGTTTCCCATTCACGTCAAGTCCGGCTGCCGCACCCTGTCCTTCGAATACTAACTTGTCACTCGATGCGTTGTGTCGAATCAGTTGAATGTCTACAGTCGAATTAAGTGTTTCTGAAACTCGTTGCATTTTCGTTTTATAAGGCGCGTGTAGAATGCCGCCCGTGGTTCGTTTTGCTGCCAAAGATAACTTGTAATTCCGGTTTTGAACCTCCAGATGCACGGTTGCATCATCGATTTTTAGAAAATTTAATTGAGCGCCGTTATATGTTGTAAATCGATGCAATGTTCCGTCTGTCAATAATCCGATGATAAAGCCCCGGAAAGAACCGGAAAGCCAGGGGATTTTTGCCACTGAAACCATTAAAGATGTGCCGATTTTCTGAAAATGGTTCGATTGAATCCAGAGGTATGCACTGGGAAAAGATTTTCCCCAATCTTTTTCGATATAACCGCGACCTTTTGAAAAATCAATCGTTCGATCATGCAGTTCCAGCGATCCATGGAGTCTGTGATCGAGACTCACCACGCCGTGATAGCATTCCATAAAAGGGACATAAGCATACCAGCCCATTATTCCAGGCGATAAAATCGAAACAGGCCATGGATTCAAGCCGTCAAATTTCACCGTGCCTGCGATAGGTCCGTGATCGGTTTTCAAGGAAATTGAGAGCATTCGATCTGTAAAAATATTATCACCAATTTTAATGTATAGATTTCGGTTCGATGCTTCAAATTGCTCCAAAGGAAAATGGAGATATGATGAATCATGCCTCGGATTATCCAGCATCTGAATGAAGGCATGAGAGTTCTGTTCATTCTTGTCAATGTAGATTCCGGGTATAAATGCACAAACATTTTTCCGGGACTCATCCACCAATTTATAGAACCAGCCCTCGAAGTAATTACCCGATTGATTTTTCCCTTGAAATACTGCAGGGCGAAATATTTTTGATATTCGTGCTAACATGACAGCCGATTTTTGATTTCGAGCAGTTCATCCTGCGCGTCACGGATCATCTCGTCGAGCATTTCTCGCATTGGCTGGACTTTGTTCACCAGTCCCACGCTTTGCCCTGCCATCAATGAGCCGCGATCTATGTCGCCATCGACCACTGCTCTTCGCAGTGCACCGACCCAAAAATTTTCCACTTCGTATTGTGCATCTTTTTTGCTGATCTTCCCGGCTCGATTCTGCTGAATCAAATTCATTTGCAGGTCTGAAAAATCATCCATGCCTTTGTTGCGAATTGCCCGTACCGCTACGACATTCAATTCAGAACCCACTGCCGGTGTCGCGATGGCATCGCGGGCTCTCGCTTTGATGAACGCTTCTTTAAATTTGGGATTGACATCGCATTCTTCGGACATTACGAATTTCGTTCCCATTTGTATGCCGGCAGCACCCATGAGCAGGAGATGCGCCATCAGTCTGCCGGAGGTAATCCCGCCGGCGACGAAAATCGGAATGTCTTTTATCGCCAGCAATACCTGCTGGATCAAAATCGTCAATGAAACATGCCCGATATGACCACCTGCTTCACTGCCTTCGAGAATTAATCCGTCTACTCCGGAATTGATCATCCGTCTGGCAATGGATTCCAGGGACGCGAATGCCAGCACTTTTGCTCCGCTCTCTTTGGCGATTTTAATTTCAGAACCACGAGGAAAGCTTCCGGCAAAAATGATAAACGGAACCTGTTTTTTCGCCACCAGTTCCAAATGATCACGATAATTCGGAGCAATTGTAATCAGATTGGTTGCGAATGGTTTGTCCGATAAGTCCCTTGTTTTATCGATTTCCTTTGCCAATTGATCGACAGGCATATTGCCCGCTGCGAGACAGCCAAAGCCACCGGCATTGCCAACTGCCGAGACTAATTTATGATTTGAGATCCAGGTCATTGCGCCTGCCATGATCGGATATTTTACGCCTAAAAATTGTTGTCCTTTTTGCCAGAGTGTATCCAATAGCTCCATACTTACTCCTAAAGTTATTAAATTAGGAAATTTTAGAAGATTCTTCAATTGATAGAATCTTGATTCGAGTCATCATTTTAATAACAATCTTTTCAATCATTAACTAATTTTCAAATTATAAAAAGGTTAAACTGAATCATGCTGTAAAAGTTCAGCATCTTTTTTTATGAACTTATCATTGCAATTTGAGAAATTTATGATTATATTTAAGGTTTCGATATTTTAAGGCACACTTATGAAGCTAACGGATGAAGAACAGGCTATTCTGCTGGGAGAAGGCGGAAGAGGCGCACAGAAAGCGATGGAAATATTAGTCGCGCTCGGAAAAATATACCGGGCGTTCGATATGGTTCCGGTACAATCGGCGCAGATCGCGGGAGTGAGTTACCGCAACATTGGCGATCCGGGGGTGGAATTTTTGGCGGACTGGGTGCAGCTCGGAGCGAAAGTGGCGATTCCTGCCTTCATGAATCCTGCCGGAATCGATCGCAAGCTGTGGAAGCAGATGGGTGTGGATGCACCGTTTGCAAAAAAACAAATGAAAATAATTTCACATCTGGAAAAGATGAATATCGAGCCGACCCTGACCTGCACGCCATATCATATCGGGCATGTACCGCAATTCGGCGAGCATATTGCCTGGAGCGAGTCCTCTGCAGTCAGTTTTGCCAATTCTGTGCTTGGTGCGCGGACGAATCGTGAAGGCGGTCCATCTGCATTGGCTGCTGCAATCGTTGGAAGAACTCCCCGTTTCGGTCTGCATCTCGATGAAAATAGACTGGCGAGTCACCACATCACTGTGAAGACTCGGTTGAGTTCTCCCGCAGATTACGGCGCACTGGGCTACTGGATTGGTAAACAGGTCGGCGGCGGAATTCCTTATATTGAAGGACTGGCGGAGATGAACGGCAGTCTGGAAGTGACCGAGTATCTGAAGGCACTGGGTGCGGCAATGGCTGCCAGTGGTGCCGTGGCATTATACCATATTCAGGACGTTACTCCCGAAGCAGTCAATTCGGGTCATCAGTTACTAAAAAAAGATCACATCAAAATCCGGGTGGAACAACTGAATGATGCGTATCAGGAATTAAAAAAATCCGGAGATAAACTGGACCTGGTCGCGCTGGGTTGTCCGCATCATTCATTAGAAGAAATACGTGCCGTTGCCCAGACAGTTGCAGGGCGAAAATTTAAAGTCGAATTCTGGATTACGACATCGTATCAAATTCGACAAAGCGCTGCAGCAGAAGGATGGGTACAACTCATCGAATCTGCAGGCGGAAAAGTCATTTCAGATACGTGCATGGTTGTGGCACCATTGAAAGAGGCTGGATTTAATCATATTGCAGTGAATTCTGCCAAGGCTGCTTGCTACTTGCCTTCGCACCAGGGTGCAGTGACATATTGGGGAACCACTGAGCAGTGTATTCAGGCAGCAATCGAGGGTAAATGGAAATTTTAACGGGTCGTTCTATTTATGAAGGACAGGCTAAGGGGGAAGTACTTCGCTCCGACATGCCCATTGGTTTCTTCGGGCATGTCGATCTTGAAACAGGTATAATTAAGGAACCGGGACATCCACTGGAAGGGCAGAGCATTGCCGGAAAGGTCATTGTTTTTCCGACGGCAAAAGGCAGCACTGTGGGGTCGTATATTTTGTATGCATTGAAAAAAAGGGGTAAAGCACCGCTGGCTTTTATCATGAAAGACTGTGAGCTGATTGTTGCCGTGGGTGCGATAATTTCCGAAATCGTTGGTATCGATCAGGTGGATATCACGAAACTACACACCGGCGATTGGGTGAGTATCGAGGGAAATCGAATTGTTATCGAACAAACGCATATTTATTAAAATCGGCGGCTCGTTTATTACGGATAAATCCAGGACGGACAGTTTTAAGCAGGAACGAGTGCGCACAATTGCCAGAGCAATTCGGGGATTGAGATCATTGGCAGAACCGGATATCGTTCTTGCACACGGCGCAGGTGCGTATGGTCATATTAAGGCAAAGTTCTATAATGCACAGCAGGGAATTCATCCCGAATATGGCTGGCGCGGATTTTATGAGATTCGGCGCGAGATGACGCAGATGAACCTCGAATTCGTGAAAATCTGTCTTGAAGAAGGGCTCAATGCGGTTACTGTGCAGCCATCGGCGATTATTACGGCTGCCGGGGGAAATGTCATATCCGTGAATGCAGCGGTTATCTCGCGCCTGCTCGATTTGGGTCAGATTCCGGTGCTGCACGGCGATATTGTCGTGGATGATGAACAGGGATTTACCATTGCTTCCACAGAGGATATTCTGACAGCGCTGGTTGAAAAAATGCATTTATCATCCGTTGTTATGATCAGCGATGTTCCGGGCGTTCTTGATGAAAGCGGTGAGGTGATCCCGGAAATCAATCCTGAAAATTACGAAACCGTGATGCGTCATTTAGGAGGAGCGAAAGCTGCAGACGTTACCGGCGGCATGCGCGATAAGGTAAAGCAGCTTTATCAACTCATCCGGAGCGGTAAGATTAAATCGGCGAATATCATTTCATCTAATGATGATCCCGAATTTATGATCGAGGTTCTGACGCATCGCAGGCTGTCCGGCACAGTCATTCGGTAGTTTTCTACCGAACGGAAAATGTTGAAAATTCCCCCGAGTATTTTTCATCGACAACACTAACGTCGGTTACGTGCGCCGCACTCGGTCCCTGATGACACCACTTTATAACGCGCTCCACATCGCTTTCTTCGCCTTCAAAAACAGCTTCCACATCACCCCGGGGATTGTTCTGGACCCAGCCATGTACATTATTCGATGATGCCTGCTCTCTCGTTGATGCACGGAACCATACTCCCTGAACTCTGCCTTTTATATGAACGTGTTTGCGTACCTTTGCCATGTTTCATTCTCCTTTTATTATTCTGAATTTATAAAATATCGTTTATTTGGATAAATGTCAATCAAAAAAATAATTCATGAATAATGCGTGAGACAGGTGAAATAAGCTGTAAACGCATAGCCGCCGAGGTCGCAGAGAAACGCAGAGGATTTTTTGACTTATAAAAAACCTTGTTTTAGTCTTTGCAAGCTTAATAGTCGTAAATTGCCCCATTAAATTAAACTTATTAATATCTAATGGATAAAGCAAATAATTTTTCAAACGACAGGGACGCAGTTGCTTCTGAAATATTTTGGCTGCATATCACAAATTTTATCTTACCAATCTCGAATGCCAAATTCTAAAAATCAATAGCTAATAGCCAATAGCCAACAGCCAACATCAAATATCGCTAAATCCAACCCGACAGAATTTCTCTTGACATTCGATTCGTTTTTGACTATTTTAAGATCGATAATAAAATAAAGGACATGAAATGAGCAAAAAGCGGCTTTTTTTGATAGATGGTTCAGCACTGGCGTATCGTGCTTTTTTCGCTTTTCAACGGCAGCCTCTCATTAACAGCAAAGGCGAAAATACCGGTGCAACGTTCGGTTTTTATCGCTCTCTTCAAAAAATCATTGACGATGAAAATCCCGATTACATCGCGACTGTTTTTGATACACCGGAACCGACATTCCGGCATGAACTATATCCGGATTATAAAGCCACCCGCGAAAAAATGCCCGACGAAATGAGTGAGCAATTGCCCCGAATTAAGCAGATGCTGCGAGTGATGAATATCGAGTTGATCGAGATTTCGGGATTTGAAGCTGATGATGTCATTGGAACGCTCGCGGCGCAGGCAGAGAAAAATAATCTCGAGGTATGGCTGGTTACCGGGGATAAGGATTTTATGCAGCTCGTTTCTGAAAATATCAAAATATACAACCCAAAACGAGCCAGTGAAGATCCTGAGCTATTGGATGTGCAGGGCGTGGTCAAAAAAGTTGGGCTGGCGCCTGTAAAAATTATCGATTACATGGCACTGACCGGCGATAGCTCGGATAATATTCCGGGTGTTCGCGGTGTCGGTCCTAAATCCGCACTCGAATTAATGCGCCAGTTCAGCACGTTGGAAGAGATTCTGGCAAATACGGACAAAATCGATCGCAAATCACTCCGAAGAAAAATTGATGAAAATAGAGAGAATGCATCGTTATCTAAAAAATTGGTAACGATTGACACGAATGTGAAATTAGATATTGCATTTGAAAATCTAAAAAAGAAAGATCCGGATAAAGACACAGCAATCAGGTTCTTCAAAGAGCTCGAATTTACCAGCGTGCTTGAGCAGTTCATGGGCGATGCAGGGAATGAGAAAGTGGATTATCAGATTATCGATACGGAAACCGGACTGGAGCAATTTATCAATCGATTAAAAGAGAGCGGTGGATTTACTCTCGATCTGGAAACTACCTCCCGTGATCCGATGATGGCACAGATCGTGGGATTGTCGTTTTCATGGGAAAAAGCGAAAGCTTTTTATGTGCCGGTTTCCATTCAAATCAACGAGCCCGGCGGAGACCTGTTCGATCAACAGAAGACAGAGGGAATTCCGGTGGATTCGGTAATAAATAAACTCAAAACTATTTTAGAAGATGAGTCTATAAAGAAGTGCGGACAGAATATCAAATACGACATGCTGGTTCTCGCCAATTACGGTTGCTCGGTGGAGGGCGTTGACTTTGATACGATGGTTGCCAGTTATCTGATCAATCCGTCGTTGCGGCAGCACAACCTGGATGCATTGAGTCTCGAATATCTGAATTATCAAAAAATAGCGACTTCGGAATTGCTCGGAACCGGCAAGAACCAGAAATCCATGGCAGAGGTGCCTGTGAAAAAAGTCGCGCAATACGCGTGTGAAGATGCGGACATGACTCAGCGCCTGCGCCAACTGCTGGAGAAGAAGCTGAACGACTACAATCTGCTGAATCTGTTCGAAACCGTGGAACTGCCGCTCATTTACGTGCTCATGGAAATCGAGCGTAATGGCGTGTCGCTGGATGTGCCTTTTCTGAAAAAAATGTCCGGCGAATTACGGGAGCGTCTGGATAAACTGGAGGAGCAGATTTACGAGGTTGCGGGCGAACCGTTTAACATAAATTCTCCGCGACAGTTGGCAGATGTGCTGTTCAATAAATTGAAATTGCCGGTAATTCGGCGAACGAAGACCGGGATTTCCACGGATGTGAATGTACTGGAAGAACTGGCAAAGGTGCATATTTTGCCGCAGGATCTGCTGGAATTCCGGCAATTGGCAAAGCTCAAATCGACGTATGTGGATGCATTGCCAAAACTGGTGAATACTGCAACCGGCAGAGTGCATACGTCATACAATCAGACAGTAGCAGCGACGGGCAGGCTGTCTTCCAGCGATCCAAATTTGCAGAATATCCCGATTCGTACCGAGATCGGGCGCAAAATCCGGCGGGCGTTCATTCCAAAAAATGATGATTATATATTGCTGGATGCGGATTACTCTCAGATCGAATTGCGGATCATGGCGCACATTTCACAGGATGAAACGCTGCGGAATTCGTTCCGCAACGACGAAGATGTCCATCGAAAAACTGCCGCGCTGATTTTCAAGCTGGCACCGGATAAAGTGACCGACGAGCTGCGGCGCCGGGCAAAAGAGGTGAATTTCGGGATCATGTATGGCATGGGCGCATACGGGCTGGCAAGCCGGCTGGATATCGCGCAGGAAGAAGCTGAATCGTTCATTATGGATTATTTCGCAGGCTATCCCGAGGTAAAAGCCTATATTGACCGCACCATTGCCGAGGCGCGAGAGAATGGTTATGTGACGACGCTGATGAAACGGAGACGCTATTTACCTGAGATCAATAACAGGAATCGCCGGGTGCGGGAGTTTGCAGAACGGACTGCGATTAATACACCCATTCAGGGTAGCGCCGCCGATCTGATCAAGATCGCGATGATACGCATTTCCGACAAAATCAAAAAAATGAAACTGGATGCAAAAATGATTTTGCAGGTACACGACGAACTGCTGTTCGAAGTCGTCAAAGACCAGGTCGAGGAAATGGAACAAATGGTGCGGCACGAAATGGAAAATGCGATCGAGCTTTCGGTTCCGGTCAAAGTAGATGTGGGTATTGGAAGCAACTGGCTGGAAGCGCATTAGCAGGCTCCGAAGTGCAGTTGCTTTATCGACTGCACACAACACATAAAGAAGTTGTACTCCCTGACTCTTAGATTACTAGAATCTCAAATCATATTCAACAATTCCTGCAGAAATTCAT
Source organism: Candidatus Zhuqueibacterota bacterium (assembly GCA_014729735.1). Lineage (GTDB taxonomy): Bacteria > Zhuqueibacterota > Zhuqueibacteria > Thermofontimicrobiales > Thiofontviventaceae > Mariaggregatimicrobium. The sequence goes on along the minus strand of WJJN01000327.1, from coordinate 6,144 downwards.
CCATATCCGCAAACCGGTCGGCAGGTGATTTTGCCAGCGCTTTCGACAGGATTGCATCAGCTTTAGGTGGAAGATGTGGGATGGTTGCAGCCAGTGGCGGCGGAGTCAGTTTGTTAATGTTTTCGAAAAGCAGCTTTTTATCTTTTGTGAAAAACGGACTATTACCGCTCAGCAGCTCATAGAAAATAACTCCCAGCGAATATATATCCGTGCGATGATCGATCGTTTTATTCCCGATTTGTTCAGGAGATGCATAGCTCACTGCCTGCATATTGATGCTCTTTTGTTTAGTGATCGGGATCGAAAATTCGGGGACGGTGAAATCCGTGATCTTGATCTCATTCATTTCTGAAATGTAAATATTATTCGGATTGAGCCTTGCATGGACTAATCCGGCATTGTGCGCATGTATCAGCCCTTGAGCAGTTTGTCGGCAGATTTCCGCTGCATTGCGCCAATCCAGTGCACCGGAGCTGGAAATTAAATCGGTCAGTTGTGTTCCTTCAACAAATTCACGACCGATGTAACAAAAACCCTCGTCTTCATTTATATCATAAATGATCGCGATATTTTTATGATTCAACTTTCCGATGACAGCGGCATTTTCCAAAAATATCCTCGAAAGCTGTGTGCGGTCTTCCACAGGAAAATCAGGTCTCAAAATTTTCAGAATGACCAGCCGGTCCAGGAACGAGTCGATTGCCTTAAAGCTGTTCAGGGCATCGTTCATTCGCAGTTCATTGACGATATGAAAACGATCAATTTTTTCGATGACTCCGTTGCGAAGCTTCTCCAACGGATCTTCCCAGGCGATCTCGAAAATCGGCATTGAATCCTGCAACGCCGGAAAATCGATGTTTTTCAGCAAGATCGAATTGTAGTTGCTGTTTTCCTTGATAAATTCATGTACCTGTTGCGTGATGAAAATTTTGTCATTCTGCTCTCGGTGCTCAGATTCCGCTGTTCTGCTGCCGAAAATATCACAGGAGAGCTGCTGCAGTTCAAATAAAATATATAAATCTTCCAGAAGATTATCAATTGAGTTCGGCTCACGGGAATGAATGAGAATCTGGAATTTAAATTTTTGACCGTCTGTGCGCCGGTACATTTCAGTATAACGCTTAAATAGCGTGGTTGCCGTATCGATGGTATGTTCGACATTAGTTCCGAACAACAAATAACCATTGTTCAATCTCTTCAGCAGTGGGATCGATTTTTTATCCAGAATGTTTTCGAGAAGCGCGTCGAATCGCGCCAATATTTCGTGATGGCGATCGTATTTAATCAAGTCATCGTAATTTGTGATCTGAATGAGCATCAATGAATTACCATAATCAAAATTGTCGTCAGTGGGCGATTTTGTTTTGTTGTAAGATGCTGTTGGCAGCGTGATTTGGACATTGTTCAACGGAATAATACGATTCCAGATTTCCTGCGTAAAATTAAACAAGCGCGGCATGGCAGACAGCTTGTTCAATCCACGGTCCCATATATTTGATAGCGAACTGTCGCTCAGAAAAAGCTCGTATTCTGCAATCGATTGATTGGTGTCGATCTTCTTCTCACCTGAGGCATCTTTGACAATTTTTTTTATTGTAAGGAACAGATAAATATCATTCAAATGATTGAATTGCGCTACTTCATCGATATAATATTTACAGTAATCCATATCATCTTTGCTGATCTCGAATTCATCGTCAGTGAGAGAGGCGTTTTTGAGTGCTTTTAAAAAGGTCAGCACAATCCACTTAAGAATGGTGGCATTTTCAGAATCCTGATATTTTTCTTTCAGTACTGCGGTGACTTCGGAATAACGCTCTTCTTTCCAACCGAGCAGGCAGTAGTAGGGGACAATTCCCATGTCGTCGGGATAAGTCTGGAAATATTCTTCTGCAAGCGATTTGGCAGAGGAAAAATTGCCGTTTTTATATTCGATTTTAACAAGATACAACATCATTTCGCGGGAGTGCGGCGGTTTATTGTTCAAGGCTTGTTTGTAAACCCTGTATGCGGTCTGATCTTCCCTGCCCGCTGAAAGATATATTTGACTCAGTATATTATTGATGACTTTATTATTGGGATCGAATTCCAGCGTTTTTTGAAAGACATGGACCGCCGAGTTATCATAACGGTCCTTGCTCAGATATGCCTTACTTAAATTTCCATAGATCGCGAGATTTTCCTGACCAAACTCCACCAACTTGGTGAATTTTTCAATAGCCTGATCGTATTGTCCGCGTTTCAGATAGGCTTCACCCAATTGATAGAGTAGTTCGAATACGCGATTGTTTTCTTCGGTCTTATCGGTCATAAAATCAACTTTCACATTCGTCTTCTAATTGAATCCTTCAACAAATTCCATCCATCTAAAATTCAGATTTTAAGGAAAAGAAAAATCCCCGTGGATATCCTCCCGGCAGTGTTGTTGACAGATCAGTCGGATAGCTCATAAAATAACATTTTTCATTCAACAAATTACTGGCGTGCAATTGCAATGTCAGGTGTTGAGAAAGTTCTATTGAAAGAGAAAAATCGAGCAAAAAATTGTGGGGCAGAGAGGTGCCTCCGGTTTTTTCGTATTGTTTTCCGATATAATTCAAGTGGATGGTTCCATTGATATGGTTCTTGAGTTTGAACCCAAATCCGGAGTTGGCATTGATCCGCGGATAATTAAGAATCTTTTCTCTTGCTGCATTTTCGATAATGGCGTGAAATACGCCGTTGAAAAACACGAACAGTTTTGCGTTCGGTTTGAAATTCGCATGAAATTTTACTCCATCGATCCGATATTTGCTGCCGGAATTCGTGAGCTCATAAATGTTCGAAGAATTGATCTGAGATGGAAAAATCAAATCGGAAACCAGTTGACGATACAGAGAAAACTGAAATTTAATGGTACGAGCCGGATCGTAATCCATAGAAAAATCAATATAATGTAGTTTTTCCGGTTTTAGCGTTTGGGCAGAAGTAATATCATTTTCGAGATGTATTTGTTGCTCCCAAATCGAAGGATTGCGGTGTCCGTGACGATATGAAAGTGCAACATAAAAGGGTGCCAGCGGATCGTAAACTATTTTAAGTGAAGGAGAAATGATATTATTGCCACTTGTGCCTGTACTTACGAATCGCATGCTACCTTGTATCCCCCAAAAAGGAGAAAAGTTATAACCACCTGTTATGGCAGTGGAAATTTCATTGAATGAAGCTTCATCCGTGCCAGGAATTATCTCCCGATTACCGAACAATTTGGGTGCCGGACCCAAACCGGATTGAAGGAGATGATGTACCCCCTCTCTTTGAATCTGAATATCAAATGAAGCCGGTGTTTTTTTTGAAATATAGTTTAGGCGTATTTGAGAACCGATAGCATATCCGTTGGCATACGTCTCCGCAGGATTTTGAGCGGATATACCCCACTGATGGATTGAATAGGCATAATGCGCGGAGGCATTTGCTGAATAGCGCTTGCCCAATTGTCGAGAATAGGCGATCCCCAGATGCAGTCCTTCATTTGTTCTCACTGATCCAATCCGATGAGGCAACGGGAACCCGAGACCAGTGCGTTCCTTCCGGTAATAATTCACAAGCGTCGTTATGTGATGGATTTTCGAGATCATCGAGAAATTGTAGTCATCTGTGTTAAAATTTATAGCCGACGGATTTGCGAATGGTTCCGAAGATACCTGCCGTTCGTAACCACCATTTTCATGATAATTGGTCGAAATCAGAAAGTTACTACCGCTTTTATTTAAATTGATGCTTGAAGAAATGCGTTTTGTATAATAGGATCCGATTTCGGAGCATGTTTGCAAGGCAATTGGCTGCCCGGATTTTTGTGTGGTAATATCGATCTGCCCGATAAATGCACTTTTACCCGGCGCTGAACTCCGTGGCTTGTTATAGATGATTATTTTTTCGATGAAATTCATCGGAATCATTTCAGGATCAAATGAATTCGTCAGTCCTTCGCCAAAAGGGATCCCATCGATGGTGAGCAGAATGCGGTTATTGAACAAGCCGGCAGATATCCCGTTACCGGAGATGACAGAATTTTCCCAGTATGAATTGACACGAACGAAGCCGGGGATTAACGTTAGCAGGCGGGACAGGTTTTCAAAACCGAAGTGCTCCAGTTCTTCTTTTTCAAATATCAGAATCCCGCTTTCGATAGTAGTTGGTCGTGTTTTATTGAGTGCGCGGATGGAATCTTCACGCTGTTTCTGTAATTTCAGCAATCTTTTTTCGGATTGTTCCCGCAGCATGGCAGCAGTTGTGTCAACGACAGGTTTGGGAATCGGAATGATATTCTGCCGTTGGGTTTCATTCAGGTAACTATAGTTAATTTCCTGCTGGATCGGGATTTCGTTGCCGTTGATTTTAATAGAGCTACTAAAAATTTCGTCAAAGTAAATATGTTTGATGAGGGGAAGTGCGTTATGGCACTGAATTCCGAACTTGCTGTAACGAATCGTACAGTATTCAAGTATGCTTAAAAAATCGTCGCTGGAATCGATGAAGTCTATACCGTACCAATCATAGCCCAGGCTGTAATTTTGGTGGCTCTTTTCTTCCAAGCCATAGATTGGATCGTATTTTGACGTAAAGATAATCGGTTCCACGGATTTTCCTTTTGCAACCAGACCACCGGCGACAATTATTCTGAACGGACCGTCAAAATTTATAATAACGCCGGGTTCAATTGTCAGCGTTAGTCCTTTTGGAATAATTATGTCGTCTGTAATTAAATATGGACTATTTCCGAATGACCATAATCCGGATTGGATGCCTTTTACTTTCGTCTGCGGGAAAAGGATGTCCGGTTGAAGTGAAATAATCAGCAGAATCAACAAGTATGTGGATATTACGAACTGTCTGTTATTGCCCATTAGTTACTACCTCAATGTAATTTCTGCATTTACTATACAGGTCAAAATTCACCCATTTAATTCCCCCGGTTACGATGATAACAACATCCTGCATTGATTTTCAATTTGGAGTTGAGAAGATTAGCTAATTGCGCGAAGCCGGATTTAGCTCTAACGCTTTGGTGTCTCCTGAAGATATTGATATGTTATTTAATTTAAAGAGAGTTACTCTATTGCTGTCTCTTATGGAAATGTTATAGCGCCCCGGTGTCAGTTGAATACCGCTTTCAATATACTTCGTTGTTTGACCTAATAGTTTATTATTCAAATAAATGAATGATTCCTCTCTATTTGATAGATTTTCCATGCCGACAATATAGATCAGTCCCTTGTTTTGAGTCGCGTTATTCAGTGATTTTATCCGTATTTTTTCAGAATCAGTTAATGCGTGTCGGATGGAATCGGTTATGACTGCTCCGGTTATTTCGGAAACAATCGAATCTGATGTTGCGTCTGTCGAAGTATCGGATTCCGGCTTTGAAGTGAACAATTTTGGCGTTGAATGATTGATATTGATATTGAGCGCTTTTTGAAGAGGCTTTTGCTCTTTAACATTTGAATTTTCAGAAGATAAATTTTTAACAATTACCGAGGCGAATAATAAAAATGCAATGGACAAAAAAATACGAACCATTTTTTTTCGCCAGATGGATTCAGTAAAGTCCTGAAATTTGTTGGAAAAAGTGGAGCTATAAAATTGGCGTTTTAATATTTTATTTTCAAATTCAGAAGTCGCCTCGTCTTCTGATTTCAGTGTTGCAGTGATCGGTTCGGAAAAGGGGGCAGAGTCTTCATCAACTTCGATGAGCCGAAGCAACGAGACCGTGATATTATCCGAACCATCTCGCTCGTTTGCCAATTTAATCAAATCTTCCGCAGCGTCGACTAAATTCGATTTTTGAGATGATATGATTTTTGTTAATTCATCATCCGTAATTCCGCCAGTTAATCCGTCGCTGCATAACAGGAAGATATCGTCGCATTTGACCGGCTCGATTTTTACATCAATTTTGACTGTGGGAGCCAATCCCAGCGCCCGCGTGATAACATTTCGTTTTTCGAATTTCGATACATCTTCGGCATTGATTTCCTTATCCTGGATTAGCTCGTTAATCCAGGAGTGATCTTCTGTCAGTAATTCCAGTTTCTCATCCCGCAAGCGATAGACGCGGCTATCGCCCACGTGACAGATGCATGCGATCTCATCATTAAGGGATAT
>WJJN01000326.1 GCA_014729735.1 Candidatus Zhuqueibacterota bacterium | reverse complement strand
TCACCAATAGTTTCACCGTCGATACTCAGGCGCCGGTAATAGATCATTTTCGATTACTGAATCCGCATTATGGGAAAAACTGGTACGATCGCATCAGGGAATCCACGATTTCACTGGAAATTCAGTATGACGAAAAATATCCGCAGAGCGCTTCAATCGATGCCGGTTCATTAAAAGATCCTGATCCAAACTATGATCCACCTGCCGGAGATAATCAGATCATCACATTCGATGTGGATATTTACACGGCAATAGACGGCAATTATGTTTTGACCGCGTATTTAATAGATCGAGCCGGCAATGTGTCGGCAGATACTTTGCTTGCGCAGATAGATACAACGCCACCTCGGGATAGCCGTGCCCAATCGCCGCAGATTAGCTCCACGCCGACGTTTACGGTATCATGGGCAGGCGGCACCGATGGCAGCGGCGTCGGTCTTTCCGGGGAATATGATGTCTTTGTGGCAATAGACGGCGAGTGGCGTATCTGGAAAAAACGCTTTTCAGGAAAAAGCGATAATTACAACGGGCAATTCGGTCATAATTATTCTTTCGAGGCAGTAGCATATGATTTATTGGGACATCGCGAAGATTCCATCGGAGTTGCCGAATCAGAGACAGCAGTAATTTACAGCGAAATCGACACGATTCCGCCCATTGCGCCCATCGATTTGATGGCAAACGGTGCCAATCCAAGCCGCTGGCAGATCAGCAATTCATTTATCATTACCTGGCAGAATCCCTTCGATCCCAGTAATCTGTCTCGCGCACTTTACAAGCTGGGTGCGCCTCCCGGAAGTAATTTTGATACCACGGCGACTGCATCCACAATTCCGCCGCTGAAAATCACTGCAACAGAGGAATTCGGGCAGATGTTGTATTTATGGCTGATGGACGGCAGCAACAATGTGGATTATCGAAATCATGCGGCAATCAATTTACGCTACGATGCCACACCGCCGGTGGTTAAAATAAAATGTCCGTTACATCAGGACAGAATGAAAGAAACAATACCTGTCTGTGCATCTATTTTTGACGTCACGATTAAAGAATTCCAGCTCGATTACCAAATGGACTGGCATCGGGAATGGCAATTCTTGTACAAGAATTCGCTCGTTCATTCCTGCGAAGATTCAATGCTGTTCAACTGGCAGAATTCCAATGACAGCGGAAGTGTCCACTTGAAACTGACGGCTTATGATAAAAATGGGCTGTCATCATCGGATAGCGTTGTTTTCATTTTAGAGAATGAAAATTCTCCGCGTCCGACAGCGAAAATTTTGCAGCCAAAAAACAGGGCTTATGTAAACGGCTGGATCAGTATTCAGGGGTATGCCGCGGATGTCAATTTCTTGAAATATTGCATCCGGTTAGTCGGAAATGGCAAAGACAGTTTGTTAGTTGAAAGCATCGTACAAAAGCGAAACGAAGAGCTTCATGCCTTTGATTCAAAAAAATTATCGGATGGAGTTTATGCACTCCAGTTGATTGCATGGAATCATCAGCAGCGCTGTTCCGGCGACGTGGTGCAGATAATAGTCGACAATTCGCCTCCAGTCGCCAGATTGATTTCTCCTTCAACAGACACGATAAGCTGTTGCGTGGAGATCGACGGTGTTGCATTAGATGCGAATTTGAATCAGAAAATAGTGCGCTATGCACAAATGGGCGAGGCAGATCCCACGAAGTACATTTTTATCGGGCATGATTTCGGAAAATGGGACACCAGGGAATTAAATGGTTATTATCAATTGTATTTGAAAGTGACTGATCACGGTGGTTTAAGCGCCGAAGATTCGAGGCTCTTTTACATCGATAATCAGAGATATGATCCGCAACAGCGCTTTACCAAAAGATGCGAAAACGCATTTCTGACGATTTATCCGAACAGCTATCCTGCGGCAATTATTTGTTTACAAAAAGTCGAAAAAGAGGATATCCAAATTGATCCGAATCAGCTTGCTGTAACCGATATTATTTATGAAATATATTCCAGCAGAAACCGAATGCATTTCGAAAAGCGGGCGCTATTAAGTTTTGATTACAGCAACCTGTCTACTGGAATTGTTGATGAAGAAAAGCTGATCATTTACAGGAAGAAAAATAATGGCTGGAAACTCGCAGGCGGCACACCGGATGTGCAAACGAAGGAGATTTACACATCCATCGATAGTATGGGAATTTACGCGCTTTGCGAAAATGGAGCGTCCCAACAGCCTGATGGCGATGACCTCGACCTCAGTTGCCAGCCGCGGGTTTTTTCTCCGAAAAATCCGGGCGCTGAAAATTCTGTGACGATTTCCTTTTATCTGAAAACCGCGCAGGAAGTGACGATCCGTATTTATAATCCATCCGGACGCATTGTGAAAAATTTAATCGAAAATAAATACAGTTCTCCGGGTAATAATGTGATCATGTGGGATGGCACGGATAGTTCGGGAAGGCATTGTCGCAGTGGATTGTATATTATTGTTACACGAACAAAATCAAAAGTAAAGAATCAAACAATTATGGTGTTAAATAATTAAATTCCATTGGACAGATGCAAATCGGATTTCGAAATCCCGGCGATTTCTGTATTCTGAAGATGCTGCTGTACAGAGGTTAGTAAAGAAAAGGAGCAAAGAAAGTATGAGTGCTTTAAAGAGACTTGTCATTTTATCGTTGTGGTGTGCTATCACATCCGGATTTCATACCGGTTACAGCCAAATGGCGGTGACAGAGACGGAATACCTGCATTCGCCGCAGGTTTCGGTGCTGGTATATCACAACAGTTATCCGGTGGGAAAGCAGGGCGGTATCGAGATTATTCTACATGATAAACGGATTGCGACCAACGGAGATTTGCATCTGCAGCTCAAGCAATCCGATAGAGAAAGCGAGATTATGGCGCAGCCTATTCCTCCCATTGAAAATCCGGAGCGAATCGTTGATCGAGGATCAAATCGCATCAAAGTACTTTATTCTCACGAAGAAATCGATCTGCGATACCATTTGGTCATCCAGCCACTGGAAAACAGCGATTTCGAGATCATAGTGAATTTTGAAGAACCGTTCGATACTTCATCCATCGACGAACTTTCGTTTCAAATGGAATTTTACCCGGAATATTACAAGGGAAAAAGTTATATCACTAACCGGATCTCCGGAGTATTTCCCCATATTCTGACATCTGATGTTAAAGAAAAAAACGGTTCGTCTGTGTTGTCTGCACTCGCGTCTGGTCGCAAAATGATATTTGCTGAGGAATCGCCTGAATTCAATATTTCGATTGAATCAAGGGGCAATCCGATGGAGCTGATTGACCGGCGACAGGTCGCGTTACGGGAATGGTTTGCCATCAAAGTGGATGCCGATTTATCAAAAGCGCGAAATTCAATCCATCTTGTA
>WJJN01000034.1 GCA_014729735.1 Candidatus Zhuqueibacterota bacterium | reverse complement strand
TTCTTCATTTAACACTTGCATAATTAATTCTTTCTTCTTAATTTAATACGTAATAAAAACCCCTATAAACTTCAACGATACAAAACAGAGGAGTTCAATGCGAACATTTCTCTTTGTGTTAATAATCATCTTCTGCACTTATCACCTAAACGCTCAGGATAATAAAGTCAATTATGATGAATCGAAAATACCGGATTATGAATTGCCGGATCCGTTGACTATGGAAAACGGTGCAAAAGTTACGGACGCTGAGACGTGGTGGAATCAGCGCCGACCGGAGATTCTGGAACTGTTTGAAACGCACGTCTATGGTAAAGTCCCGTGTACTTTGGAAATCATCTCGTTCGATGTTTATTCCAGCGATGATTCCGCACTTTCAGGAAAAGCCACCCGCAAGCAGGTGACAGCACATTTTGCTCCGGATAATTCTGATCAGAAGATGGATATTTTGATCTATCTTCCAAATGGAGTCTCCCGTCCGGTTCCGGTATTTTTGGGCATGAATTTTTATGGAAATCATACGATTCATCCCGATCCGGGGATTACGCTGTCCACGCAGTGGATGATGGCAAATGATGAATTCGGGATCGTTGATCACCGGGCGACGGAGGCGTCGCGGGGAGTTCGGGTGTCCCGCTTTCCGGTGGAGGAGATCATCGGGCGGGGCTACGGACTGGCGACGATTTATTACGGCGATCTTGATCCTGATTACGACGATGGATTTCAGAATGGGATTCACCCGCTATTTTATGAAAAGGGTCAAACCAGACCAAAATCTGATGAATGGGGATCAATCGGCGCGTGGGCGTGGGGACTGAGCCGGGCGATGGATTATTTTGAGCAGGACAATGACATCGATCATCAGCAAGTGGCAGTGTTCGGGCATTCCCGGCTCGGTAAAACGGCTCTATGGGCTGGCGCGCAGGATAGGCGATTTGCACTGGTCATTTCCAATGATTCCGGCTGCGGCGGCGCTGCTATCTCCCGCCGGGGGATCGGCGAAACTGTGGAGCAAATTAATACACGCTTCCCGCACTGGTTTTGTGATAATTTCAATCGATACAACAATAATGAGCACGAACTGCCTGTCGACCAGCACGAGCTGATTGCTCTCATTGCGCCGCGTCCTGTTTACATTGCCAGCGCGGAGGAGGATCAGTGGGCGGATCCGAAAGGGGAGTTTCTTTCAGCGCTGTACGCATCTCCGGTTTATGAATTGCTTGGAAAACAGGGGCTGGCTGTCAATGAAATGCCGGCGATTAATGAACCGGTGATCGGCACGGTTAGTTACCATATTCGAAGCGGGAAACATGATCTGACCTGGTATGACTGGCAGCAGTATCTGAAATTTGCGGACTTGCATTTTGGCAGCAGGAAATAAATACTTTTCGTTTAAGCACTCATTTTCATTTTATAAAAGGGAGGTTTTATGAACAGAATCGGTTTTGGTAAACGGTTTATTGCCGCTATTTTTGATGTCATCATCCTCGTTTTATTGCTTCACTTGCTCAGTTGGATTTTGGGGAACGACATCATGCGCTCTCCGGTGGATTTAAAAGGTGGAATTCAAGCATTCCAATTCTCTCATTTGCTCGTCGTTCTTCTTTACTTCACCCTGGAAATTTTCCTGGCAGCCACACCGGGGAAACTTGCACTTCGCTTAAAAATTAAAAATGAAAGCAACCAGGCTGCATCCGCGCAAGCGCTTTTGATTCGTTACCTGATAAAGCATTCCGGGAATATTTTTACGCTGCTTTTTATTCTCACTCAGGTCCGTATTTTCTGGTTTCTCAGTACGATAATAGGATTTATTGTTTTTATCGGTTGCTTCATGGTTTTCACAGCATCAAGACAGGCGCTACATGATAAAATTGCCAAAACAGCAGTGTATCAATCCTAAACGTATCGTTATCAGGAGCCGAATATGAACTACAATACAAAGGTCACTTTCGGGAAAACCGGATTAATTGTTGGGCAGTTAGGAATATCTTCAAGCTTCGGAGCACCGAGTCATGCCTATGAAGAAGCTTTCGAACGTGGATGTAATTATTTCACCTGGGGTACATTTATAAAAGGCAGATCTTCTGAAATGAAAAAAGCCATACGGAATATCACACAAAGAGGTCAACGGGAAAATCTCGTAATAGCTCTGTACAGTTATGCCCACAGTGCATTTCTCACAGAAAAATTTCTGATTCGTGGTTTGAAAGCTCTGGGTGTTGAATATACCGATGTTTTAATTCTTGGTTTCTTCAACCGTCCGCCGCGTCAATCGGTTTTGGAGGGCGCATTAAAATTAAAAGAAAAAGGATTGATTCGATTTCTGGGATTGACAAGCCACAACCGAAAATTATTTTCTGAATTGCTGCAAGAAAACATATTTGACATATTCCATGTTCGATATAATGCAGCAAATCGTGGAGCGGAAACAGATATTTTTCCACATCTTCCTGAAAGCGTTAATAATCGCCCGGGAATCGTTTCTTTCACTGCAACACGATGGCGCTACCTACTGAATCCCAAAAAAATGCCCGAAGGAGAAACACCACTCACTGCTGCTGATTGCTATCGCTTTGTAATGGAAAATCCCCACATTAACATTTGTATGATGGGTGCCAAAAATATCGATCAGATGCGTGAAAATCTTAAGGTTCTTGATATGCCCCCTTTGACTGAAGAGGAGATGAATCGAATCAAGAGGATCGGGGATTACGTCTATCAGAGAAAATAGAAGTCATTAGTTTCTGAAATTCAATCTAATAAGAGGATTACCATGATAACAAAGTTATTTCCCATGATCATGATATTTTTATTTGTAATTTTGTGCAATGTTGCCGCAGGGGATCATAGCGAATTCATTGAAGGCCCATTAGAAACACCGCAGAAAGTCACTGAAACATGCCTCGTTTGTCATGAAGAGAGTGGAAACGAGGTGCTTCAAACACGGCATTGGAATTGGCTGGGAGAGGAATTCGAAATGGAGGAACGCGGGAGAGTTCGAATGGGAAAACAAAATATCATCAACAATTTTTGCATTGCTATTTCATCAAACTATCCGCGGTGCACGAGTTGTCATGTAGGATTTGGCTGGAAAGATGACGAATTCGATTTTTCAAATCCGGGAAATATTGACTGCCTTGTTTGCCATGAACAAACCGGAACCTATATGAAAGTCCCAACTGCTGCCGGAATGCCTGCGGATTCTGTTGATCTTGTTGCCGTCGCTCAAAGCGTTGCCCTGCCGACAAGCGCTAATTGCGGCGCCTGTCATTTTGAAGGCGGCGGTGGAAATGCAGTCAAACATGGTGATCTGGACAAGAGCTTGCTTGATGCATCTGAGGAGTTAGATGTACATATGGGTGGTTTGGACTTTGATTGCATTGAATGTCACCAGACCACGAATCACAAAATATCCGGTGCATCGCACGGTTCAATAGCGCAGGGAGTAAATCATTTTAGTTGTGAGCAGTGCCATGAATCTGAGCCGCATGGTATCACAAGGCTGAATAAGCATACATCTCGCATTGCCTGCGAAACCTGCCATATCCCGACTATTGGCAGAGGATCTGCCACAAAAGTGTGGTGGGACTGGGCTCTTGCCGGAAAAGACACGTCGCTGGGAACAGATGAACTGGGTAATCCTCTTTATAATAAAAAGAAAGGCGAGTTTAAATGGGATGCGGATTTTATTCCTGAATATCGGTGGTTCAATGGGAGAGCTGAGTATTATTTCATTGGCGATAAAATTGATCCGGGAAATGAAATCGTTGCATTAAATCAGCCGTTGGGTAGTGAAAATGATACTGATGCCAAAATATATCCGTTTAAAAAGATGCGCGGAAAGCAGATGTATGACACGCAAACAAAAATGATGTTGATTCCGAAGTTATTCGGTGAAAATGGATTTTGGCAAACCTTTGACTGGGACTCCGCTTTTACCGAAGGAATGAAATCCGTTGATCTCGAATATTCCGGTTCGTATGATTTCATTGAAACGGAGTTTTATATTCCGGTAAATCATACTGTGGTACCGAAATCAAAATCATTGAAATGCATGAATTGTCATCATAAAACCGAGGGACGTCTGAATTGGAAGGAATTGGGATATGCTGATGATCCGATGCGGCTTCGTATGAGATAACGACGCAATGAATGAGTGAGCGATTCGGAAATGGAATTGCTCACTTGTATTTCAATTGAAAAGTTTCATTCTTTTCCAGAACGATTGCTTTTGCTCTTCATGGAGCGGAATTGGTTCCTCTCTGTCGATGCTAATACCTTTAATCGCCTTCGCAGGATTTTCATAGAAGAGCATCTTCGCCTTTTCAGCACCCCACTGGCTCGCAACGATTTCGTAGCATTCCGCCATGCGCACAGATCTTTTTTCAGGATCGTGAGAATCGCTGGCAACAAAATGTGCTAAATTATATGATATCAATTTATAAGCAAGATCTTTTGGTTTGCTGCCGTGCTTTCCCAGCAGGCTCAACGCATTTATCTGCATCAGTGCGCCGCGCTGGACAAACTCATATGCCAGTGATGGTTTATTTATGAACCCGGCATTACGCTCGGGGTGGGCAATGATCGGAGTTTTTTCTTCTAAAATGAGATCAAAGAATTTCTGAGCCACAAACTGCGGAATGCTCGTCATAGGAAATTCAACGAGAAAGTATTTTTGATTATTGTTATACGTTGAAATTTTATGATCGAGCGTCATATCAGGTTGTGCGTAAATCTCACAGCCTAGATACAATTTTATTTTCAGATTATTTTCTCTGGCTCTTTTTTTCAGTTCCCTGTATTTGGTGATGATATTTTCTTCGAGCCGATAATCATTTTCATTCAGGATGTGCGGCGTTGCCACCATCGCAATCACGCCCTGACTTTCTGCCTGCTGTAATAGTTCCAGCGAGACATCCCAATTTTCCGCGCCATCATCCACATAAGGCAAAATGTGCGTGTGAATATCAACAATCATGGCAACCTCTGCTTGTCTGGTTAGTATGTTATTCGATTGCCTGCAATTAGCGATGGATTGCCTTCGCAAATGCTGCAATATTTCCGTTTTTCAACCCGTTTTCAAGTACATTACCAGTAACGATAAATGATGCACCGGCTTTTACTTTTTGTTCTGCCATTTCCGGCGACTTGATTCCGCCTCCGACGATTAACGGCACAGATGAATATTTGTAGATTGCTGCGATCATTTCATCAGGCACGGGATGCGCCGCGCCGCTTCCTGCTTCGAGATAAATGAGTTTCATTCCGAGAAATTCACCGGCAAGCGCGTGCGCCACAGCAATATCCGATTTTTCTCTCGGAATGGGACGCGTATTGCTCATGAATTCTGCAGAAGTCGTTTTGCCGGATTCTACAAGCATATATCCGGTGGAAATCGGCTCCAGATTTAACATTTTAATGACAGGCGCTCCCTGCACCTGTTGCCCGATCAAAGCGTCCGGATTCCTGCCGCTGATAATAGACATGAACAAGATTGCATCTGCATGCTTAGAAATCTGTGTTGCATTTCCCGGAAACAAAATCACAGGAATATCTACGCTCTGCTTGATCTGTTTTACAAATTCATCGAATATGGTAAAGAACAACAGGCTGCCGCCAATGAAGATTGCATCCGCTCCTTCGGCTTCTGCCTGTTTGGAAATCTCTATACTTTTTTCTATTGGTTGTTTATCAGGATCTAATAGTACTATATAACCAGCGCCTTTTTCTTCCTTAATCCGTAATAGTCGTTCGTAAGTGGTGATCATTATTTCAAATTTTCCTTGATTATCGTTTCCACCTGATTCAAAGCACTTTCCAGTTGCTGGGGATTTTTCGCACCGGCTAATGCCATGTGCGGGCGTCCGCCACCGCTTCCACCGGCAATCGCAGCAATCTGCTTTACCAGATTTCCGGCATTCAATTTTTTGTCTTTGATCAAATCATCGGTCACAACGCAGAGAAAATTAACTTTCCCGTTGATCTCTGCTCCAAGTACTCCGACTCCTGACTTCAGTGCATCCCTCAACAGATCGCCGTGACGCTTCAGGAAATCCACATCAGGAGAATCGACTTTCGAGCTTACCAGCTTGAAGCCATCCAATTGTTTCGCGTTTTGTACCAGCACTTCGATTTCCTGTTTTGAACGCTGGGTTTTATAGGAATTCAATTCCTTTTCCAACGATTTTTTTTCTTCCAGAATTGTATCGATTCGTTCGAATATTTCTTCGGTATTTGCCCCCAATTTCTCGCGTACCGAATCCAGAATGTCCCTTTCGCGGAGACTCAATTTGAAGGCTTCATTACCTGTCACCGCCTCGACGCGACGAATTCCTGCTGCGACACTGGATTCCGATGTGATCCGAAACTGACCCATCTGTCCGGTAGACGTCAGATGCGTTCCGCCGCACAACTCTTTGGAAAAATCATCGATCGTGATCATACGCACGACTTCATCATATTTCTCGCCGAATATCATCATTGCACCTTTTTCGCGAGCTGTGTCCAGATTCAGATAATCCGCATCAACAGTCATGTCTTCCATGATCTTCTGATTCACGATTTTCTCGATTTCAAGAAGCTGCTCTTTCGGAATTCGCTCGAAATGAGTCAGATCGAAGCGCATTCTGTCCGGTCCCACAAACGATCCTGATTGATGCACATGCGTTCCCAGCACCTTTCGCAGCGCTGCCTGCAAAAGGTGGGTCGCCGTATGATTTCTTGCCGTACTCATTCGTAGATCCGCATCGACTACTGCTCTTACCACTGGATTGATATTTTGTGATGGTAAATCGCCCTGCACAATGTGGATAATTTTTTCGCCCTCGCGAATGGTATTGATCACATTCAACTCGAAACCATTACCGAAAATAACTCCTTTATCGCCAACCTGTCCGCCTGCTTCGCCGTAAAATGGCGTCACATCCAGTGTCAGAAAAATATAATCGCCCTCGCGCTTTATTCGACGGATATGAGATTCGGATTCCAGCTTTTCATAGCCGACAAATTTGGAATCCACGCCATCGCTGACCACATCCCAATTATCATAATTGAAATCGATGGCATATTCCCATTTTCCAGCCTGACGAGCGCGCTCTCGCTGTTTTTCCATCTCAGCTTCGAAGCCCTGCTCGTCGATAGTGAAATCATTTTCCTCTGCCATCAGCCGGGTCAGATCGATCGGAAATCCATACGTGTCATAAAGTTTGAACACTTCTTTCCCCGGAATCCGGGTTGTGTTTTTCTTTTTCAAATCAACAATTAATTTCTCGAATAATTCAATGCCGCGATCCACTGTATTATTGAAACTCTCTTCTTCCGCCTTGATCACCATCGAAACATACTGCTCTTTTTCTTTAATTTCCGGAAACGCATCTCCCATGATGTCGATCAATGTGGGAACCAGCTTATAGATCACCGGTTCGTGCATATCCAGTTTACGGACAAATCGCGCTGCCCGTCGAAGAATGCGTCGCAACACGTATCCCCGCCCTTCATTGGAGGGCAATGCGCCATCGGCAATTGCAAACGTCAGCGACCGGATATGATCGGAAATAACCCGGTGAGGAGTGCCTTCATCACTACTGTTATACTCTTTTCCAGTGAGTTCGGCAATTTTCTGAATGAGTGGCACAAAAAGATCCGTATCATAATTCGATCCGACTCCCTGAATCACTGCCGTAATCCTTTCGAATCCCATTCCCGTATCAATATTTTTTGCTACGAGATCAGTCAGCGAACCATCCTGCTCCCGGTTGTATTGCATGAAAACCAGATTCCACAATTCAATATAGCGTGCACAACCGCCATTCACCTCGCATTCATGTCCGGGAATATGCTTTTTATCACAAGATTCTTCACCTAAATCAATATGAATTTCCGAACATGGACCGCAGGGTCCGACATCACCCATTTCCCAGAAATTGTCTTTTTCATCAAACCGCAATACCTGATCTTTATTGATATCAGTATATTTTTTCCATAATTCTTCTGCTTCAGCATCATCTTTGTAAACCGTTGCCCACATTTGAGGTTTTGGCAATTTCCAAACATCTGTCAACAATTCCCACGCCCAGATGATCGCTTCTTTTTTATAATAATCGCCGAACGACCAGTTACCCAGCATCTCGAAGAAAGTATGGTGATAAGTGTCTTTTCCAACCTCTTCCAGGTCGTTATGCTTTCCGCTAACCCGAATGCACTTCTGCGAATTCGCCGCCCGTATGTAATTCCGTTTTTCGAGCCCCAAAAATATATTTTTGAATTGATTCATCCCGGCATTTGTGAACAGCAGGGATGGATCGTCAAAGGGGACGACGGGTGAACTTTTTACAAATTTATGATCGTATTTTTCGAAAAAATGGATGAACGAATTTCTTATTTCTTTCGATGTCATTTTATTCCACTCACATTTTTAGTATCAATCGATTTCCAGTCGTTCTAATACCGAACTCGTAATGTCCCAGTTAAAGCCCCGGCGTAAAAGAAAATCCGAGATCCGCTTTTTCGCTTTAGGGGCATCTAAATTCTTATATCGTTTCATACGGCTCTGTGCCAATTCCAGCGCGATGGTTTCCTGATCATTTTCACAGTAGACACGCTCCACTGTCTGTTCGATAACTTCTTCTTCGATCCCTTTTGCAGCCAATTCCCGACGTAGTAGATATTCGCCTATCGGTTTTGAGACCATCTTTGTATTGGCAAATGAAATTGCAAATTTATTATCATCGATAAATTGCATCCGCTTTAACTCGGAAAGCGTCCAGTCAATGACCTCCCGGTTGAAGCCAATTTGTTTCAATTTATCGACGATTTCTTTCTCGCTGCGATCTCGGTGCGAAAGAAATTTTAGCGCGCGATCTTTGGCGTTCTTTTTCTCCTCGAAATCAAGAATATTTTCGATATCCGCATCCGAAAGCTCCCGTCCCTTATAAAGATCGAATTTCAGTAAAATATCCTGATCCAGTCCGAAGGCGAATTCCTCATCCAGATAGATATTGCAGCGATTCTTTCGTTTTTTCTGGACTTCTATTTTGGTGATTTTTCGAATGCTCATCTAACCATATTATTTACTTGGTACTTTCTCCTCTTTTTTCGCTGCGGCTGGTTGATCTTTTACCAATCCCAGAATTTTTCGAACTTTTAGCTCGATTTCATTGAAGATATCCGGATTTTCCAACAGGAATCGTTTCACATTCTCGCGACCCTGTCCCAACCGTTCATCGCCGTACGAAAACCAGGTACCGCTTTTATCGATCACATTATGTTTTACCGCCACATCAACGATATCTCCCTCCCGTGAAATTCCTGCGCCGTACATGATGTCGAATTCCGCTTCCCGGAACGGAGGTGCGACCTTATTCTTAACGACTTTGACCTTTGTTCGGTTTCCGATAATCGCATCTTTATCTTTAATTGAAGCGGTCCTCCGGACATCGATGCGAACCGATGCATAAAATTTTAAAGCGCGACCGCCTGTCGTGGTTTCAGGATTGCCGAACATCACGCCGATCTTCTCACGGATTTGATTGATAAAAACGACGCTGGTTCTCGATTTACTGATTGCACCCGAAAGCTTTCGCATCGCCTGAGACATCAGCCGAGCCTGAAGTCCCATTTGGGCATCGCCCATTTCTCCTTCTAACTCCGCACGAGGAACCAGTGCAGCTACCGAGTCTACAACGACCACATCGAGCGCACCGCTGCGAACCAGCGTTTCGGTAATTTCCAATGCCTGTTCTCCCGAATCCGGCTGCGAAATCAACAGATCGTCCGTATTTACGCCGAGATTCTGGGCGTAATTTGCATCCAGTGCATGTTCGGCATCGATGAATGCTGCCAAGCCTTTCAGCTTCTGGGCTTCTGCAATAATATGCAGCGCCAGAGTCGTTTTGCCTGAAGACTCGGGACCGAAAATCTCGATAATCCGTCCTCTGGGAACCCCTCCGATTCCCAGTGCCGCATCGATTGAAATAGCGCCAGTCGGAATAACGTTTATTCCTTCCACAGCCTTCCGCTGCCCCAACCGCATCACAGAACCTTTTCCGAATTGCCTGTCGATCTGACCAAGCGCAAGGTCAAGCGCCTTTAATTTTTCATTCCTTTCATCAGCCATGCTGATCTCCAATTTTTAATGTTCCAATTTAATTCGCCTCAATGGTGTATAAACCGCTCCGGTTGGTTTTAAGTCACTTTTTATCAATAACACTTCTTTTGCAATGAAGCTACCGCCGTTAAATTCTTTATTGATATCAAGAATTTCGAGGCATTCTGTCAACCCTCTTACGCCTTTCACCCTTCCCAATGTCAAATGTGCTTTGAATCCCCTTTTTTCTCGCGCAAAGCCAAGTTGCGACATATTCATATCGATGTTTTTTGCGAGCCTCGCCAGTATTTCATTCTGCTCTGTTCCAACCCATATTACCCGCGGTCGTTTAAAATTCGGAAACACACCGAGTCTTTTAATGAAAATGTCAAAAGGAAGAATCTCAGCCGAAGCGCGTTCAATTGCCGATACAATCTCCTCGATTTTGCTTTCATCGATATTTCCCAAGAACTTGAGCGTTAAATGAATATTTCCTGGTTTTACCCAGGAAATCTGCGCCGGTGCTTGCTTCATTTCATTTTGAATACCGGTGATTTTATCAAGAATTTTCCCGGGAATTTCAATTGCAATAAATGCTCGAATATGTCCCATGATCAAAAATCCGTTTGATTAATATAAATAAAATAGCCTAATAAATCAAGAAATATTTGAATATTATCCATGCATCAATTTCATATCTGCCGCCGCAGAAAGTCCATCGCCAGATGTGCTGCACGGTTTTTATTGAAGATATAATCTTTGGAAAGTCTTATTTCCCTGAATGAAGTCTCTGTCTTTGATGCAAACCCAATGTACAAAAAACCATTCTGCTCACGACTGTCTTCATCAGAAATTTCCTTGAATGCAGAAGTCGCCAAAGCGTAATCCGCATTGCTCCTGTGCCGGATTGACTTTGCGATCTCTGTTGTTAATTCTGCCGAAATTTCTCCGTGCTCTTCGAATGTTTTTCGCGGGATCTGTAATTGAGACGCCAGCTTTTCCAGACCCGATGTAATCATCGCCTCTGCTATAATCGATTTAAATCCGGGATCATTTGATAGTTTTTCAGCAATCAATCCGCCCGTAAATACTTCTAAAAGAGCGATCCTTTTGCCTGTTTCAATCAATCTTTCAACGAGCGCATTTTCAATGAGCTGATCATCATAGCCCCAAATATAGTCCTGTATTCTGAGAATCATCGACTCTTCAACTTTTTTGATCTTTTGCAGACAATCCCGCTCGCTTGAACCGTGGGCAGTTATCCTGATATCCACACCGGAGTATTTTGGCAGAAATGCAATTGATGCGGTCTCTTGCAATTTATCGACAATGTCGATTTTTTCAAATAAAGAAGATTCGCCGATATCCGTCGTCCGAATCGTTCTGTAACGGATAAAATTATTAGTCATCCCGCTTAAAAAGGGTATAATTTCGGATAGTACCAGATTTTTCATTTCAAAAGGAACGCCCGGAATAACAAAGAAATACTTTCCGTTTTTCTCAAACCGTAAACCCGGGGCAGTACCAAAAGGGTTTTTCAGGATCTCGGCGTTATCAGGAACCATCGCCTGACCGATATTCACGGCAGGCATTTCCATACCCCGCTTTTCGAACCGCTGCCTGACTTTTTCCTGAAGCGCTTTATCTAATACCAGATTGGAGCCAAAGTATTCGCAGAAAACGTTTTTCGTAATATCATCATGCGTGGGACCCAGTCCGCCGGTTGTGATAATAACATCTGCCCTGCTGTCCGCCGCTGAAATCGCGTTCAAAATATCATCTCGAGTGTCGCCAACAGCCGAAACCCAGCGTACATCAATGCCGATTTCGGTGAGTTTGCGCCCGATAAAAGCCGCATTGGTATTCACAGTTTGCCCAATTAATATTTCATCCCCAATTGATAAAATTTCTGCATTCATAGCCGAATCAATCGTATTTTTATTGAAGAAACCGAGCAAGTTCATCAGCCAGTTAAATGCGTCTCACCCGGGAGCAAACTATATAAACAAGCGAAAAATCTGCAAAACAAGGTTGGCATAAATTCCGGCGAGCACATCATCCATCATAATGCCCCAGCCACGTGGCATTTTCTGGCTGATATTTATCGGATAAATTTTGGTGATATCGAAAATTCGAAACAGCACAAATCCGGCAATGACCCAGTTCCACGTGCCCGGGATTGCAATTAAGGTTATTAACATTCCAACTACTTCATCGATGACGACGATTTGCGGATCATGTCCTTTTACATGTCCGTGTTTTTCAATAGATTCTTTTTCTATTGCTGTTGACGCCCATACACCAATGATAAATAACAAAAATATCGTACTTATAAAAACGAAATAATTTTCCGGTATAAAAAAATAAATGAGCAGTGCAAAAATGCTACCTGCCGTACCTGGAGCCACAGGACTGTAACCGACGCCACAAGCGGTCGAAATCAATTTTGGAATCATCGCTATTCCGAAGGTATAAAAATTTTATAAAAACTAATGAACAAGGTTTTAATCTGACTTCTGTTTTCAATGAAATAAAGAACGCCTGTGACAAGTGTCAGTAAAGCGATAAATGCCATCAATTTGTTTGTGAAGTTTATTTTTCTCAGGAATTCAACAACAACATAGTTTTGTTCCAGATACCGAGCCTGATAATCGACAAGAAGGAAAATATATACAATAAACACGGCTGTCATTTGCATAAATGTTTTCCAGCGCGCATACTCTCTTGTCACGACCGGTTTTTCGCGGTACAATGCATAAGAGCGCAATCCGGTGATGAAAAAATCACGGGTAACGATAACAATAACGACCCACAGATGGATATAATCAAGAATATAGAACGCGATCAGCGCAGCGGAAACCAGAATCTTATCAGCTAATGGATCAAGAAATTTCCCCCATTTGGTTACATAACCGTATTTTTTAGCATAATATCCATCGTATAAATCGGTTAAACTTGCAACTGTAAAAATCACAAATGAAATGTATTTAAAAATCAAATGATCCAGAAAGAGAGTATATACAAAAAAGGGGGTAAGAATTATACGAAGCACTGTTAGCTGCGTGGGTAAGTTCATCTGCTTCCCCTAAATTTATCCTGTAACTGATGGTTCCTATAATTCATTTATGCCTTGCATAGTTATGATATTAAAACGTCACTCGTCCTTCGATTGCTCGGGATAATGTAATTTCGTCGGCATGCTCAATATCGATACCAACAGGAATTCCCCGAGCGATTCGTGTTATTTTAATATTCAGCGGTTGTATTAGTTTTGCGAGATAAATGGCAGTTGCTTCACCTTCGGTATTTGGATTTGTTGCGATAATAACCTCCTGCACATCCTCTTTTAAGCGTGTCATTAATTCTTTTACACGCAACTCGTCCGGTCCAATACCATCCAATGGCGAGAGAGCGCCTCCCAATACATGGAACAGCCCCCTGTATTCACCAGTCTTTTCCAGCGCGATAACGTCATTTGCCTCTTCAACGACACAGATAGTCGACTGGTCCCGCCTGCCGCTGCTGCAAATAGGACACGGATCCGTATCGGTTATATTATAACAAACAGAACAAAATTTCGATTTATCCTTGATATCTACCAATGAATCCGCTAATTCAACAACATTGGGTTTGGGAATTTTCAGCAAAAAAAAGACGATTCGCTGCGCCGACTTCTTCCCGATGCCCGGCAATTTGGATAATTCATCCACTGCGTGCTGAATCGAATCCGAAAAATACCTCTCCATGATGCTATCCTAATCCCGGAATTTTAAATCCCTCTGGCAGGTTTTTTAATAACCCGCCGGTAACTTTGCTCATTTCTTCGTTCGCCAACTCCTGTGATGATTTCAATGCCTGATTTACCGCCGCTACTATCAAATCTTCCAACATCTCTTTATCTTCCGAATCAATCACTTCTTTTTCTATTTTTATGCCAATTATTTGTTGTCTGCCATTCGCAATAACTTCAACCATTCCACCTCCTGAAGAACCGTTTACGGTTAATTCTTCCAAATTTTCCTGAACTTGCGCGATTTTTTCCTGTATTTTCTGTGCCTCTTTCAAGGCGATACCAAAATCTTTTAACATCTTATTTTCTCCTATCCAGTGATTATCGCACCAACTCACCATCGAATACGTCGATAATCGTTTTTAACCTAGGTTCTCTTTGAAACACACCCTCCAGGCTGTTGTCCCTTCCATTATGAGATTTTTTCTCAACTTTTACAGTATCGTCTTTAACACATTTTATTCGTAAGTTGACTGCTAAAATTTTATATAATACTTCCTCGATACTCCTGATTTGCTGCATTATGGTTTTTATGTGAAATCCATTCTCACTTCGGAAGGAAATAAACAATGTGTGACTATCAAGCTTCGAAGGAACCCCTTCGTTTAAAAATGATCCCAGTGCGATTTTTACTTTCTTTACATTTGCGATAATTTCAGGCCAGGCATCGATTATCTGATCCAGTGAAATCTCAATTTCCGAATCCGCGGTCTGACCGGACAAATTTTCAGGGACATGTTCTGTTCCTGATAATGTAGATTTCGATGGTCCATTTTCTTCATTGACTCGTGGAGATTCATCCCTTATTACTGCCCGAGTTTTTTTTTTTGAATCTCTGCTGGCACCTGCTGATTGATATGTCAATGGAGTATCCGAATTATCAAATACCTGCTTCAACTCATTAATCCCATCAAGGAGACTTGCCAGATTTTTAGTACTATCCAGTTTAATCATTTTCATCATAGCGAGTTCCAATTTCAACCTGGGATTGGGATTTCTTTTAATATTGAATTCGGTATCGGATACGATGTGGATCAACCGCAGCAAGTCTTCTTCCTGGAATGAATCTGCTATCTCCTTGTAACGGCTGGCGTAATTCTCGGTTGTTTCAATCGACTCCGTAGATCCCGTGGCTTTGGCAATTAATATATTTCGAAAGTGCTCGTTCAGTCCCATTAAAAACTCATTTAAATCGAGCCCGTTAAAAAATATTTCATTGATAAGTGCCAAACCGGCGTTGTTATCTTTCTGCTTTATGATATCAGTCGCCCGAAAAAATATTTCCTGATCGATAATTCCTAAAAGATCGGCAATTTCTTTGCCGGTTATCTCTTCTCCACAAAAAGAAATCGCCTGATCCAATAAACTTTGCGCATCCCGCATACCGCCATCCGCTTTTTTGGCGATCAGATGAAGTGCCTCCTCATCGACTGTTATATTTTCGCTTTTGCTGATTTGTCCCAAATGATCGATGATTTCATTGAGAACGATTCGCTTGAAATCGAATCTCTGACATCTCGAAAGTATGGTCGCTGGAATTTTGTGTGGTTCTGTGGTCGCAAAAATAAACATCACTTTTGTTGGCGGTTCTTCGAGGGTTTTTAATAGCGCGTTGAAGGCTTCGGTCGTAAGCATGTGCACTTCATCAATGATGTATATTTTGTGCTTACCCCGTGCGGGAGCATATTTTAGATTCTCCCTCAAATTGCGCACTTCATCGATTCCGCGATTGGAAGCCCCATCGATCTCGAATACATCAAGACTTCTGCTGTTTGTAATTTCGATACATGACGAGCATTCATTGCATGGCGTGATAGTGGGACCTTTTTCACAATTGATTGCTTTGGATAAAATTCTGGCGACAGTTGTCTTCCCGACGCCTCTTGGACCGGCGAATAAATAGGCATTAGCGATTCTTTCTTTCTGAATGGCATTTTTCAAGGTTGAAACAACATGCGTTTGGTTGACAACCTCATCGAATACCATCGGTCGCCATTTACGAGCCAAAACAACGTAAGACATCAAACCTCCAAAGCCACGATTAACGATTTATCCCTATTGCCTGAATATATTCAAAAAAAAGGGCTGTGCACCCTTCTTTGATTCCTCTTTCCCGGCAGAAGATTTTAGCAGCCAACTCCAGCCAAGCGACCCCGCGGCACACAGCATGAGCTGCTTACCGCTGCTACCTTCCGGTCCTGACGGGGTTGGGCAGTACACTGTTGCGCAGGACTTGGACTATCAACGCTACTTACTAAAATTTAATGCCCGGCGAGTAAACCTCCGAAGGGAATTCAACCCTGCTATAGCGGATTGCAGGTTACAGGGCACCGCTAGCTCCCCGTCTAGCACAGCCTTGTGGAGCAGATGGGACTTGAACCCACGACCTCCAGAGTGCGATTCTGGCGCTCTCCCAAACTGAGCTACTGCCCCATGATGGCGGAGAGAGAGGGATTCGAACCCTCGGAGGAAGCTTTTGGCCCCTCACACGATTTCCAATCGTGCTCCTTCGACCAGCTCGGACATCTCTCCTCTTTCTTATAACCTATAATCCAGCGGAGAGGGGGGGATTCGAACCCCCGGTACCCGAAGGTACAACGGTTTTCGAGACCGCCCCGTTAAGCCAGCTCCGGCACCTCTCCTTTGATTACTACCTTAAATTTTCAAAAAACGTTTTTAATATGCTCTCGCATTTCTGCTGTAAAATCCCGCCGATGACTTCAATTTTAGCATTCAAATCCGGATTACCAAAAATATCGATAACACTTCCGGCTGCACCCATTCGCGGATCGGGAGCCCCATAAATAATTTTCGATATTCTCGATAATAAAATCGCACCGGCACACATGGTGCAAGGCTCCAATGTCACATAAATAGAGGTGTCATTTAATCTCCATGAGGCTAGTGAATTAGAAGCAGCAGTAATTGCTAAAATTTCAGCATGGGCTGTCGGATCTTGAAGTGTCTCGATTAAATTATATCCGCGACCAACAATTTTATTCTCGAACACGACAACCGCACCAACCGGGACTTCTTCCTTTTCGTA
>WJJN01000325.1 GCA_014729735.1 Candidatus Zhuqueibacterota bacterium | reverse complement strand
GTTAGGATACAGCTCAAATTTTGACGGAGCGTTTTTATCGGATGATGCAGAGTTGATGCCTGTGGAATTAATTTCAAATTGGCTGAGTACCATGATCGTATTCGCGGTATATAATCCATCTCCCTGAGAATAGGCGATATTTACATTCGTATACTCCAGCGAATCGATTGGATTGAATACGCGATAATACAGCGTCTCACCTGTTTGAAGTCCATCAATTTCAGGTGTCATTTCGTTATCCCCCCAGACAGTGAGCGAGAGATTTTCAGAAGTCCATTGTCTGAACCCGCAGCATAATCCGCTTTCTGCAAAAATACCAATGTAATATCCCGGATGCAGCGGAGTTCCGTTGATGTTTGGATCTGCAATGACTGGCAAAATGACAGTTGCGGAATTACCGGTGCGATCCGTAAAAGTCCAGTGATCCGGGATATCGGGTTCACCCTCGATGATCGAGAATGGATTATTGCTCAAATCATAAGGAATGCCATCTTCTGCGTCACTGATTTTCAAAATGCAGTTATCAGAAAGTGTATAGGGGATTATCCACGTTGCAGATCCCGTATTTGAAATACCGGTCATCAAGTGAGGCGAAATCCAGGTAGAGCCTCCATCGATGGACAATTCAACCGTGATTGTGGAGATTACTGCTGCGGAGGATGTCTGCCACATTAATTGATGCTCGGAACCAAATTCCCATATTTCGCCGCCATTCGGGCTCCGGATTTCAATCCATTCTGTCAAATTAATAGTATCCAGCGTATCGGTGTTTGAATACGCAGATCGTCCATGCTCATTATAAGCAGCCAGTCGGAACAGCAATCTCTCATTCGTAATTGAAGTATCTAGCTGAATTGATGTCATATTCGCTTGCACAGTGTCCGCAATAGTCCAGCCACTTCTTCGTTCATGCATTTCCACGAAAAAGCCTGTTTCATCGTCACTAATATCATTCCAGGTGAGATGTATTTGATCGGTTAATTGTACTGCCCGCAGGCTGTCCGGAGCGTTAGGAGCTAACGGATCGACTTCCTGATAATCGAGAATTAGTGCGCCGCTTTGATAATTAGTGAGAAATATAAATCCGTTGGCTAATGCCAATCTTTCTGTTCGATGTACATTTTCGTATCTGCCAGTGATTACCGGGGCGGTTGGATTTGACAGGTCCAGCACTTTTACGCCAAATTGATGTTCTCCAATATACGCAAAATTGTTATGTACTAAAATCGAAAACGGAGTGTCTGTATCATCAAATAAAGCAACTTCAATGGGAGTCATGGGAGCGGAGATATCAAAGATCCGAACCACGTTTTTATTCATATCTGCGACATAAGCATAGCCGTTATTTATCTTGACATCCCGGAAATAACAGCGATCGAGTTTATATTGAAAAATTTCTTCGGGATTATAAGGATCAGCAATGTTATAAACGCGTAATCCCTGATTTCCGTTCGCCACATAAGCACAATTTGCAACAATATCAACTGTAAAAGAGTAGCCATCGTTTTCGTAATTACCAATTTTAATTGGATTCAACGGGTCCTGAATATCGACAATGGTGAGTCCATTATTCATGTTTCCGACGAACGCGTAACGATCGTGGAGCGCAATGTCATATGCACTGCCAAGGGTTATTCCTGCCACATCAGCCGGATGATATGGATCGGAAATGTCGATCACCCGGAACCCATTAAAATCATCAGCGATGAACGCATAATGATCTCTGAGCTGTATATCCACGGGATCTTTAAGTTCACAGAACCCGATTTCTGCCGGATTGTGGATGTCTGAAATATCAAATACACGTAATCCTTTCTCGCGTTCAACAGTATACATGTAGCTTCCATCTGCTGCAATTCCAGTGGTTTCACCGCGGGTATCAAAAGATCCGATTTCTACCGGACTCGATTTGGTCGTCACATCAACGAGCCGCACTCCCTCATGATAATCGCCAATATAGACAATATCACCTGATTTTTGAATTTCTTCCGATCTACCACGGTTATCGTACTCGCCGATTTGTACCGGTGCAGTAACTGTGGAAATATCAAAGACTTTCAGACCATCAGTATCATCTGCAACATAAAGAAAATCTTCTTCAACCAACACATCGTTGGCGCTATATGTTGGGATAGTGACAATCTCCGGTAGTAAATCAGGTTGCTTGATATCAAGAACGATCACACCATTTCCACCGCAGGAAATGAATGCGTAATCATCTGTCACATCTAATTTTTCAAAATAATACCCGGGATCTATATGCTTGTATAATTGCGGCATAGTAGGGTTTGAAATATCAACCACGTAGAACCCATAGTACCGACCTGGTATGAATGCGAAATTACCGTTGATTTTGATGTCGAATGCAAGTCCGACGTCAGTCAAATGAGCCGCCACAACCGGTTCTGCTGGATCGGAGATATTTAAGACAATCAGCCCGCTGAATCCATTTGCACAGAGTGCATATTCTCCCATTATTTCCAGCGAATGAAAGCGGAAATCATTTTTGAAACATCCGATTTCAGCGGGATCTGAAAGGTCGGATACATCAATGATTCGTAATCCACCATAACTTGCGGAGACATAAAGAACATCATCCTGATAAAGAATGCCTGAAATGTAATGGGGGAGAATCAGATTACTTAATTCCACCGGCGTCGCCGGATTTGTGAAATCGACGATTTCCAGAACATTGCCATTTCCAAAGAAAGCAATGTTTTCATCAATCGCAACCGCTTCGCACGGACCTCCATGAATTTGGCTGATCAATCTGATATTCAAATTATCGGCACTTTCGGATCGAATGACATTTGAGCGTTGGGCGACGTCGCCGTGCTCGTAAAAAATGGCTTTATCAGATTGAGAATAAAGAAAGAAAAAGGTGACGAAAAATAATACAAATAACGAGCGAAAAAAATAATTTCCCTTCAATCTATCCAAAACAAACCTCCTTTTTTTAATATAATTCAGTCGCAAACTACATATCAGCGAAAGTGGTGGTATATATTCATTAGCAGATTGAGCTCAAATATACACGGCTATCCCTGGCAGAAGCATCTTAGCGTGAGGATTTGAGAGAAATCATTATAAGTAATTGAGAATAATCAATATTTTCCCTTATTCCTCTTTCACGCTTTTTCCAAATAATGCCCGCCTTTTGTTTCCAGATATTTAAGCCAGATGGCAAAGATCAATCCGAAAACTCCCAATATCGCAAACATGATCATTGCCGGATTATAGCTGCCGGTGGCATCGCGAATTATTCCGACTGCCAGCGGGAATGCGAACAAGCCGACATTCTGAACCATGGCGATGACTCCGTACGCTGTACCGATCTGGCTCTCTTTCACGATGAGCGGCAAAGCGGGCCATAGCGCAGCCGGAACAAGTGAAAAGGATAATCCGAGAATGATCATCGGAATCCAGGGACTGATGTCGGTGTATGCCATGGAAATATGGCATGGAATCATCGCCAGCGAGCCCACGATCATCATGGACGCCCGCTTGCCGACACGATCGATGATAGCCCCGAAGAACCATGTGGTAAACATTGAAATGAGGATGATCGTTCCCGCCAGCCTGCCGGCGGCGACTAAATCCATATTATACCGCTCCGTGAAAAAATCCGTGGCAGCCGCCTGAAATGGGAAGATGGCAGAGTAGTAGGTCATGCATAACAAGCTAATTACCCAGAAAGCCAGCGGCAGGCGTAATGCTGTTTTTAATTCGAATTGTTCCTCCGGCTCTTCGACAAATGATACATATTTCTTGTTCTCTCCGATACGATCGACGATCATATAAAGAAAGGTGGAAGCTAATCCGAGGATGTTAATGCCGGCAACGATCCACAAAGCATCTGCCAATGTAAAATTTGCCGCAACCCATGGCAGTCCGAAAAACGCAGCATAGGTTCCGCCGCGGCATAGAAATAAATTTACACCGAACGCGAGTGCTAATCCTTTATCCTTGAACCATTTTGCCAAAATTTTATTCATCACGACATAGTAGCTTTCGGCGCCGATGCCAAATAAGAAACGCCCGACAAGCATAATCCAGAAAGTTTGCGAGGCAGTTAGAACCGTACCCAGTGTGAACAATGCGGCAAATGCAACAGAAGCTTTCTTTACACCGAGTTTATCAGCCAAAACTCCGCCGAGCACTACGAATAAGATAACCGGGATCGAATAAATGCTGTATAGCCAGTATACTTGTTTTGCGGATAAATCAAGTTCTTTCTGTAGAAGCGGTGTCAGCGGACCGATACAATCATAAGCAAAATAGCTTGCCATGGCAGCAAGACTTATCAGAAACAATGCGATATAGCCGAGAATATACGCGTTCTTCGATAGATTGGAATTGGATGGAGATTGATTCATGAATGATTATCCTTTCTATGAATGAGATAATGATTTGCAAATATAATAACCTTAATGAGAAAAGTCAAGCAAAATGTCCGCTTAATTCACATTGAACATGAAATTGACAATAATAGTGTGCAGTTGCTGACATTATGTCAAAAGACTGACTATATGACGAGACACTAAATTGCTTATAATATCAGCAAAAATAGTATTTTATATTGAATTGCCGGTTTTTTGGCATGCATTTTGAGTATAATTCAGTCACTCTTTGGAACTTAGTGAATGGACGTAAATTAAGTTGGATACTATTATATAAAAAGGACATAAATCATGGGTGAAAATAAAAATGTAATTGACTCGAAAGTACCGGTTGTACTTCCGATAATTCCATTACGAAATGAAGTGCTGTTCCCAAATCAGTTTCTGCCGATAACAGTTGCACGTGATAAATCGCTTAAGTTGATCGAGGATTTGGGAGATGAAAAGACAATTGCTATTCTGACGCAGAAGGATTCGACTGTTGAAAATCCATCGTATGGTGACTTATATTCGATTGGTACTGTTGCAAAGATCATGAGAACAATTGATATGCCGGACGGTGGAAAAACCATTTTGATTCAGGGACAGAATCGTGTACGGTTAATCACTTATATTCAGGATAATCCGTTTTTTAAGGCAATGTTCGAGCCAATTCACGACGAGCCAAAATCGAATGAGCAAATAGACGCTTTTGTCGCAAATATCCGCAAGTTATTCAAGCGAACAGTAGATCTATCATCAGATATTACATACGAGCAGTTAGTAATGGTTTCCAATATAAAAGAAGCAGGAATGCTCGCGGATATGGTCGTTGCATTTTCAAATTTAGCGATTGAAGAAAAACAGGATGTATTGAATACACTTGATGTGGAGGCGCGGCTCGAGAAAGCAAACATTTTGATCAATAAAAGGCTGCAGACACTGGAACTTGGAGAGAAAATCCAATCTGATATTCAGAGTAAAATGAATAAGATGCAGCGCGAAATGTATCTGCGCGAGCAGCTAAAAACCATTCAGAAAGAGCTTGGCGAAGACTCGGAAGGTGCGGATGTCAAGGAGATTCGTGAAAAAATACAGAAAGCGAAGATGCCTGACGAGACACGTGAAGTCGCTGAAAAAGAGTTAAATCGACTCTCACAAATGCACCCCTCTTCTGCTGAATACACGGTTGCCAGAACCTATCTCGACTGGCTGATCGATTTGCCGTGGAGCAACTCCACAACTGATAATCTTGAAGTAAACGAGGTTCAGCGCCAGTTGAATGACGACCATTACAATCTGGAAAAGGTGAAAAAGCGAATTCTCGAGTATATTGCGGTGCTGAAACTGAAGGATGACATGAAAAGCCCAATCCTGTGCTTTGTTGGTCCGCCAGGAGTCGGTAAAACATCGCTGGGTCGCTCTATTGCTAATTCTTTAGGGCGAAAATTCGTGCGCATGTCACTGGGTGGCATCCGGGATGAAGCGGAAATTCGAGGTCATCGAAGAACGTATATCGGGGCATTACCTGGTAGGATCATTCAGGGCATTAAGAAAGCAGGTAGTAATAATCCGGTATTCATGCTCGATGAGATCGATAAATTAGGTTACGATTTCCGTGGAGATCCATCTTCGGCTTTGCTGGAAGTACTTGATCCGGAGCAAAATTACTCTTTCAGTGATCATTATCTCGAAGTTCCATTCGATCTTTCGAAAGTGATGTTCATCGCTACTGCAAATATGGATGAACCGATACCACCGGCATTGAAAGACAGAATGGAGATCATCGATATTCCGAGCTATGTGGAAGAAGATAAATTACACATTGCGCGCAAATTTCTAATGCCGAAACAATTAATGGAACACGGTATGACAGACGATAATATAGAAATAACGGATGATGCGTTGCGATTGGTAATTAATTCTTATACGCGGGAAGCCGGGGTCCGAAATCTGGAACGACAGATTGCCGGAATTATGCGAGGTGTTGCCACCGAGGTGGCAAAAGGAGAGAAAGAAAAAAAGGTGATTCATGAGAAAGATGTGTCAAACTATCTTGGTGCGATTAAGCATTTTTCCGAGACAGCGGAGCGGATTGGTGAGACCGGCATAGCTGTTGGGCTGGCGTGGACTCCTGTGGGTGGTGATATTCTGTTCATCGAAGCAACGAAAATGCCGGGTAAAGGAAACCTGACACTTACCGGTAAATTGGGTGATGTGATGAAAGAATCTGCCTCAGCGGCATTGTCTTTCATTCGCTCGAAAGCGCATGATTATGAATTAGAAGAAGATTTCCATAAAAAATACGATATTCATGTTCATGTGCCTGCAGGAGCGATTCCAAAAGACGGTCCATCTGCCGGCATTACGTTATTTGTTGCTTTGTTATCGTTATTTTCAGGTAAAAAAGTACGCAGTGATGTTGCAATGACAGGAGAGATTACGTTAAGAGGTTCGGTATTACCAGTTGGCGGAATTAAAGAGAAAGTGCTTGCGGCTCATAGGACGGGGATCAAGACTGTATTTCTGCCGGATAAGAATAAAAAAGATATTGATGAAATCCCAAAACAGATCGTGGATGATATGAATTTCCATTTTGTAAAACGAATGAATGACCTTGTCGATAAGGTCTTCGAAAACAAAAAACAAGCTCAGTAGAAAATTTGAAGAGCAATGGGGGATTTACCACCAGTCTCCTATTGCTTTTCATTCATTTTGCATGGAACGCAATGTTGTGTGATCGGAACAGCTTCGAGTCTTTCCTTGGGAATATCTCGCCCGCAAGATACACATATACCATACGTCCCGTTCTCGATTCGATCCAGAGCTTCGTTGAGATATAAGATGTATTTATTCTCCCGTGCTGCATAATAAAATGCTTTTTCCCGTTCCTGTGCATCTGTACCCTGATCTGCCATGTGGGTTGAATACGTGGCGTCGTTACCGGATGCATCCTTGGACGTGTTATTTAGGGATGAATCTTGAATAACTCCCATTTCTCTGAGTATATCGTCCCTCTTTTCAAGAATAAGACGTCTGAAATATTCGAGGTCTTTTTTGTCCATGTCTTTAATTCCATGTTAATTCGGTAACAAGTCCATCATGCAATTGAACTATGATTGAACGTTAAATATTTAAATATACAACTAAATTACATAATTGTCAAGCAAATTCTAATGACTCCGTCACGCAAATATTATCAAAATTTATCTTGCTTTTCATTCGAAAATTTATAGTTTAATGATTATTTTTAATATTCAAAATACCAGTAAATGAGGTGGATTATGGAGCAGCAGACAACAACAAAGGTCTTCTACAATCATGTGGCGCTAAAATACAAAACCTCCCTTCCAGTTAAACATCTTATAAATCCGGACAGCAGAACAATTATACCTGAAATCGATTTGTTCGATGGCATGCGGCTACTCGACGTCGCGTGTGGAAATGGAAAACTTCTATTTACGATATCCGGAATTATTTCAGAATCTGAGCTTCATGGCGTGGATTCCGCAAAAAGCAAGATTGATAGAAATATAAAAACGAACTCCAATTCAAATATTCATTTTCAGACAGCTTCCCCGGATAATTTACCATTCGATAACAACTATTTCGACGTATTAACCTGCGCAAATTCAGTACATAACTTTCCTCAAAAAGTGAGAGCAATCGACGAGATGCACCGAGTTTTGAAGATCGGTGGACAATTATATATTCTGGAAGCCATTCGAAGCAAAAAGTGGAAACAGAAATTCGATAAAACATTGCGGCAAACGATGTTCATTCAACCGCGTAAAAAATATCTGTCCCGGTCGTCCATTTTTTGTCGAAGCTATTTAATTGTTGCGACAAAGTGAGCAGTCATAATGGTTGTAATAATTTAAAGAGCAGCATAATATTGAAATTATGCTGCTCTTCATTTCGAAAAATCAGATCACCCCAAATTACTCTGCTGAATTTATCTGCAATTAAATTCAAAATTTCTTGACTTTTACAAAATATTTATTTATTTTTTGTCATCTTCTGACGGAAAACAACATTGAACTTGCCTCAATTTTTGACCGCATTTTTCTATTTATAAAATTGTAAAACTCCTGATTCTGATTTCAGGTAGCTAAAAAAAATATAATATAAATAATCAGATGTATCATGGAGGAAATTACGAAGATGAATAGAGTACGCATTATCATTCTAATATGTTTGCTCATGTCAAGCCTTATAATTCATTCAAAAGCACAGCAGTTGTTTGGTAAAAATAAGAATCTGTTAAAATATGACAATAGTTGGGCGATTCTGATCGGCATTAATGATTTCAAACATTGGGATGATTTGGATTATGCTCTCAAAGATGTGGAAGACATTAAGAAAGTTTTAATCGAAGATTATGATTTCGACGAGAGGAATATCCGGGTATATTTGAACAAGGACGTGACCCTCGAAAATGTGCGTATTCTTCTGTGGGGCGATTTCATCAATAAAATAGGTGAAAATGACCGCCTGTTTTTCTTCTGGGCAGGACATGGCGCCACTCGCACTTTTCGGAATGGTACGGAAAAAGGATTTCTCGTCCCGTATGATGGTGAAGAGCAAGATGAAAAGAATGCCTATGCCAGCTATCTTTCCATGGAAGAAATGGAGCAGTTTTCAACAAACTGTGCAGCAAAACATATTCTTTTCCTGGTCGATGCCTGCTACAGCGGATTTGCGGCATCCACCAAAGGAGCGACGGTTATGCCGGTAGAATCTGATGCCACTCTCAGCCTGAAATCACGACAGCCAGGAAGGCAAATCATCACTGCGGGAAAGAAAGGAGAAAAGGTGCTGGAAAGCCCGGACTGGGGACACAGCGCATTTACCTGCAAATTGTTAAATGGTATCAAATCACCATTCTTTGCGGCAGACGCTAATAACGATGGCGTTATTTCAGCTACAGAACTGGGATACTATCTGAAACGGGAAGTCTCGAACCTCACAAATGAAGTGCAAACTCCGGTTTTTGCCAATTTCGAAGGTAACGGCGAATTTATTTTCATCAGACCGGACTGCACCCCGCCGTCGATTCCGAACGGTTTCAAGATTATTCCGGTTGAAACAAATCAGCCGCCATTACCGCCACCGCCGGAATTCGTGAAATTCCACAAAGCCGATTTCATCATGGGCGATACTTTTGGCGACGGCGAATCCAATGAACGCCCGGCGCACAGCGTTACAGTTGATGATTTTTATATCCTCGATCACGAAGTGACCAATGAGGAATATTTCGAATTTGTCCGTGAGACAAAGTCGCATTTCCCCGCCTGGATGAAGTCCATCGATCCACTCAAAATTGATTATTCATGCGATTCCCGGTATCTCAGAATGAAGAAATGCCTCACTGAACCGTCGTATCCGGTGGTTGGTGTTTCATATGAAGATGCGCAAGCCTATTGTAAGTGGGTTGGCAGAAAGTATCGTTTGACGGGCAGGCTGCCGAAAGAAGCGGAATGGGAATATGTGGCGCGCCGCGGAGGCGAAGCTGTCAAATTTCCGAATGGCAAAGATAACCTCAGCCAGAGTGATGCCAACCTGCGCGATACCGGCTCGAACGATCAGTGGGCATACACGGCACCCTCAGGGAGCTTTCCGGCAGATGTGAATGGAATCAAGGACATGGCAGGCAATGTCTGGGAATGGTGCGATGATGTGCATTCCGGATATGGCGATCCAGTTGGCAGTGGCAAGCGCGTAATTCGCGGCGGCGGATACGATGCATTTGCCTGGCAATGCCGGGCGACAAAACGGCTGATTATTCCATTTTCAAAGGGTGTATCCAACGTCGGATTTCGTGTGGTTCTTACAGTTCCACAAAATTGATTTGAATATCAGAAGGAGGAATTTAAATTAATGGGGAGAAAAACCGAGGATAAGTTAGATATTCTGAGAAGATTGATTACGGAACGTGATGAGCTGGAGGAGAAGTTAAAGCATGAAAAAGAGCAATTAAATAAACTAAAATTCGATAAAAAAGCCGGTGCGATCAATGATGTGCAAATTGCCGAGCAAAAGTCCGAAATCAAGGAGACAGCGAGCCGGCTAAAACACGCTGATAAGCAGGTTGCGTTTTTCGCAAGCCAGGTTGGCGGCGGAAAAAACTACAGCGCAGGATTGATCATTTCACTTTCGCTGGTGATGCTGATGTTGGGCGTGGTTTTAGGTTATTATGTCGTTCCTGTCATCGAGTTACCGGGTAACAAAGGACCGGCAGAACAAATGACAATCTGTGAATTCGTCTATAATGGCGAGCCGGCAGGTTTGGGTCCGACTTTTGAGATCGGACGCACGAAAACACTGCATTGCTACGCTGAAATTTCACCCCGTTCCCAGCGCACGGATTATCTGGTGGAATGGTATCATAAAAAAGAAATAAAAGATACAACTCCGCTGCCGATCACTGCGAAAGGAGGAAAAGCCTGGTGCCAACGTAAGTTTGCGCTGGATGAAATCGGCGAGTGGGAAGCCCACTTGAAAACACGGGATGGCAATACCTGGGCAATCACTGCATTTAACCTCGTGTACCCCAAAATCGAAGTACCGGTAGCCGTCATCTGCGAAGACGTACTCGAAGATCAGCCTCAAAATTCAGGTAGTGTTTTTCTCGCCAAAGATCGCACGTTATACTGTTTTACCGAAACCAGCACGAAAGAAAAATATACGGAAGTTGTCCATCAATGGTATCATGATAACAAACTTGAAACCAGCGAAAAGATCATGTTGGAAAAGCTCCGGCAAAAGAACTGGAGTAAAATAAATATCAGTGCACAAAAAGCCGGTGACTGGTCCGTGAAAATACTCGACGGGCAGGGAACGACTTTGAACCGCGTGAATTTTTCAGTGGAGAAGAAAAAGCAGTCCGCAAACCTGATCGAGCTGGCAACAGGCGTCACCGAAGGAAAACCGGACAGCATTTTAAGCCGTTTTGTGGCGGATGGAAATGAATACGTTTTTTATTCGAAAGTGTCAAGCAATTTCCCGGGTATTTCCATTAAGCAGCAGTGGCTTTTAAATAATAAGCTCGTTTTCGAAAGCCCTTTTCAATCGGAAGGTCTAACAGCGGAATTTCATAGCGCGCACAAAATATCGAGCAAACAACACGGTACATGGACTTTGCGGATAACCGATTCCAAAGGCGAGGTGCTGGGATCGAAGAAAATTACCGCAACAAAACCCATCACAGAGGACGTTGGCATCAACCGGCTCGTTTTCTGCCGCACCGTGTTTCAGCGGGATCCGTATGATATCGCGTCGCGATTTAAAATTTCCGAACCCGTCAAGATTTGGGCGCATGCCACGGTGAATAACAAGCGTTCACGAACTTCCATTACTTATAAATGGTTTTATAACAGAAAATTGATTAAGCAAAATCAGATCAAAAATATCGTACCTTCCAGGTCATACAGAACATATGATTACAAAACGATTTATCCGAAACAAAAAGGCACATGGAAGGTGAATGTCTATGCAGAGGACGGCACGCTGCTAAAAAGCGGGCAATTTGTAATCGAGAGCAATTAGCGTTTGAACGAAATCAAAGTAAATAATAAATCAATCCAAATAAATCGCAGCGAGGTATCGAAAATGGCACATAGTAAATCGATTATTATGATGATAATTTGCATCATTTGTATTTCCAATGTGATGGCACAGGAAATCCGATCCACAATTGTCGAAGCCGATGGATATGTCTTTCTTTCCGAAGACAAAACGATTCGCCAGATTCGCACCGAAGCGCGCACCGAAGCCAAACGGATTGCGCTTGAGAGGGGAGAGGTGCATATCAAAAATTTGACTACGGTTGAAAATTATCAATTAAAATACGATATTATCGAATCCAGCTCTGAGGGGATGATCAAGATTCTTGACTACAAGGATTACGGTTTCACGGATGACAATCGCTACCACTACTGGATCAAGGCGGAAATCCGATACGCGCTGAAATCGCAGCCTTCGCAAAGTTATCAGGAAACAGCAGCGCCGCAGTCCGGCGGTCCCCTCACAGTGAAATTATGGTCGGTC
>WJJN01000324.1 GCA_014729735.1 Candidatus Zhuqueibacterota bacterium | reverse complement strand
CGGATCATCCGTTACATCCGGATCCGTGGTGCGCTGAAAAACAATGCCTGCAGATAGATTCGGTGATTTTAGAAAAGCAAGAGATGCATATAAATCATCAAATGAATTGCGGTTCGGTGCAAACTCGAATGTCTTCTCAGATCTTTGTCCCTGTAATTCAAAACTAATGGAATTGAAATCCGAATACTGCCATTCGACTTCTCCGCCCAATGTCCACCTGTCGGCAATCGATTTGGCAAAATACTCATCTTTGCTTTTGTCAATAAAGAACTTAACTAATATTTGAGGAGATAAAAAGAAATCTATCTCCAAAAAGGTTTCCATGAATACCGTATTTTCCAAAAGTCGAAGTCTGTTTTCCGCTTGCGTATAATTGGCAATGAAGGTTGTTCCATTATCCAATGAATATGTTGCCTCAATTTGAAAACCAAGCTCGTTTTCAGGAAGCAATACATGCGTGTTTCTATTCAATAAATAAAAAGAATGCTCCCGGACTGCCGGCGGAGGATCATTTACGCGCAAATTAAAATCACGGTAATCCTTGTATTCGAGACTGATACCCAATCGTTTGTATATTATATTCGCGGATGAATAAAAGGCATACGGAGATCCATTTCCTCCTGCCGAAATAGCATTATCAGATTCTTCTTTTTCAGCATATTCCGAATAAAAATCCACGAAAAAATCTTTTGACAAATATCGCTCCATTAGTGGTGTGAGCGAAAATTCAAGAATGCCGGAGCCTGCATTAAACGCCTCCGAATTCCTGAAATGATACCGGGCAAATGTTCCACCAAATTTAAGCCAGTGAAAAGGTTTCAGAAATAATTGCCCGCCCTCTACCACTCCCAGCGAACGATCCCTGTTTTCTAATGTCGGTGGAAGCGTATTATTGATGGCATCCCCTCTTAGTAGAGTTGCATCCACATATTTTGTCTTAATTTCCGATAAAAATCCATCCATATCCCGGGAAAAAGAATATCGAACACGGTTAACTTCATCTTCCTGCACCACTCCCGGCAATTCAAAAGAACGAAAAACCAAGCCCCGACCCAATCTGCTATAAAAATTTCCGACGCGCAAATGAAGCCAATCTTTTTGCCAGTCGATATATCTCTGCGTTGGCTTACCGTATTTTCTTGATTGCTCGGTCGGTTGGTACATTTCATAACGGAGCCCGACGATTAAAAAATCCCGAAAATAATCTAATTGAACCTGATCATAAAGAGTTGACATGTATTCGGGTTCCCTGTCAGGCAAATTTCCAAGACGATATTCAACAAGGTTTGAAACCGATATCTGAGCGTTCAGTATGTTACTGGCGAAGAATAGAAATAGCCAGAAAATAGTTTTAATCATTCGTCGTCGGTAAACTGACCCTGTTTTTCCGGTATGATTTCTTTCCATATTCATGCCATCATCGCCCAGCATCTTTTTCCGTTTCCAATTCGAGCATTTCCCGGATTTTCAATTCAAGTTTCTTTTCATCCCCGGATCGATATCCGGTATGCGTTTGTTTTATTTTTCCCTCAACGGAGATCAATACTGTCGCGGGGATTGAGAAAATTTGATACCGCCGCATTATCTGTGAATTATCGTCCAGCAAGACCGGAAATGTGAGTCCTTTAGATTTGACGAACGGCTTAATTTTTGAACGATTTCTGGGACTATCCACATTCACACTCAAGACAACCAGATCGTGTTCCTTGTATTTTTCATAGAGTTTCTGGATTTCGGGAAGATATTTTATGCATGGTTTGCACCATGTAGCCCAAAAATCCAGCACGATCGGACCTTTGCCCAGGTAATCTTTCAGATCTTTGCTTTCACCGTCCAAATCATTCAACTGAAAGCGGGGAGCAGTATTCTGTGCAAAAATCAAATAAATGCTTCCCGAAGTAAAGATCAAAAATATCAACGCAATGACTCTTTTCATTTCATACCTCCGATTTTACCGGATCAATGTCATTTTTTTTACAGCGACACGACCACCCGCTTGCAACTGATAGTAATAAATGCCGCTGGTGACCGATTTTCCCTGTTGGTCCCTGCTGTCCCATTTTACTTGATAAGAACCTGCTGCCAGCTTTTGATCCACTAATGTATTCACGACAACTCCCAGGATATTGAATATCCGGATTTTTACAGATACCGGTGCGGTATTATCCAGATCAAATTGTATCGTTGTCTCCGGATTGAACGGATTGGGGTAATTTTGGCGCAACATGAATCGCTCCGGTTGTTCGCCCGTACGTTCTTCAATCCCGGATGTCAATATCAGATCATCGATGGCACCGTGTATATTCCCGACATGATATCCATGCGTTCTTAGCACCACAACTCCATCCTGATCGATAACAAAATAATCTTCGACGTTTGCACCATAAGCAGCACCCACAACATCTCCGCTCAGCAAAACCGGGTAGGATGTGCCTGTCGGATTCACGTAAAAATTCAGGACATTCTCAATAGTTTGTCCGGTGGTCCATAAATTAATGCCGAGGACTACCAACCCGTCTTCTTTGTAGATGTTCCACGATTGCTCTATAAGAGGTGCTTCGAGAATACAAGGACCACAATTGTATCCGAAAAAATTCAGCAGCATCGGATTTCCTCTAAACTCGGATAATCGAATTGTGTCACCTTCCAATGAAACCAATTCAAAATCGGGAGCAACATCTCCCACATCGATGAATGTCTGTGCGTCAGCACTTATAAAAACTGCCCCTGTCAGCAAAATTGTTAACATTATTTTCTTCATACTTTACCTCTTCCGAATTATTTCTTCATTGCTCTCTCTATTTTACAATTTTGCCGGTGAAATTTCTGTAAAGTAATTTACAATTTCAGCGCAAAAATAGATTTTTGTAAAGCAGTTTACAGTTTTTCTCGCCTATAATTTTTACCTTAAACAGGTAGCAAAATTATTCAGGAGGTATTCATGAAAAAATTAGCAGTGTTGATCTTTACATTGGCGATAAGTGCCTTTGTTGTCGAAGCAAAAAACATCACTATAGTTGATGAAGCAAATACAGTGAATTTCGAATTGCTCGACGTTGAAATAGAAGGCAACCTTATGATCGTCACAGGCGGATTAGGTGGTGCAGGATTCTATGATATCTCCGATCCGCTAAATCCCGAAATTCTGTCATCATTCGAGCTGAAGGAATGTGCATGGGGACGATCTTATAATTGGGACATCGATGGCAATCTTGCAATAGGTACTGCCAGAGAATGTGGGATGGCGATTTATGATATCGCTGTTCCAAAGTCACCTGTAAAAAAGATCCATTTCAATCCGGATGAAAATGCATTTTCCCGACCCGATGCCCGTTCGGACATATCGCTTGAAGACGTTGAAATCGAAAATAACTATGCAGCATTTGCAGCCCATACAGATGGACTGGTTTTGTACAATATTTTCGACTCTTCAAATCCGAAATTTCTGAGTCAGATTAAAACCACGAATGCTTTTTCACTGGCTTTAGAAAACAAAACCGCATATGTTGCCGATGGCGATGGTGGAATCCGGATTATTGATCTGACAAATCCGACATCCCCGCGTCTTCTCGGCTCGCACTCGACAAGCGGCAGCGCCCGGGACATTCGCTATCGTGATGGAAGAGTATTCGTTGCTGTGGGAGCAGCCGGCGTCGATGTTTTCAATGTTGAAGACCCGAATAATCCGGTTTTTCTGGATAATTATGCAACTTTAGGATTTGCTTCTCGAGTCACTATCCACGAATCCGGAAATTTAATATCCGTATCTGCCTGGGATTATCTGGAGGTACTGCAATGGAACGACCGGACGTTAGAATCCGCAGGTTTCAAGGACACAGGCGGTCGTGTTATGGCAGTTGGCACACCGGGAGGAAATTTCATCTATTCCGCTGAATGGGAACGCCTGCGAATCATGGAATATGGAGAAATCAACGGACCGGATTTAGATATTATGCCGCGTTCGCTGAATTTTCCGCGTCTGTCGACCGGGCAATCAGACACACTTCCCGTACTATTGACGAATAACGGTAACCAGGCGCTGATAATTTCATTGATCCAATCCAGCCATCAGGATTTTACAACATTCCCGGACATCAATCGGCTGGAACCCAATGAGAGCGTTGAGTTGAATATCGTCTATTCGGCAAATGCAACGAATGCAGGCGGTCGGTTGAATATTTATTCCACCGATCCGGATGAAGGGATCACCTCTGTCAAGCTCCAGGGAAACAGGCAGTACAGCGTGGATGTGAATGTTCCTGCACCGGATTTCGAGTTACCGTTCGTCATAAACGGTTCCGGCACGTTAAAACTTTCGGAATTGAAAGGACAAATCGTCGTCCTCGCATTTTTCGGATCCTGGTGACCGGTATGCGGTCCGGAGTTGTCGGACATCGAAACTGCCATATGGCAGCCATTTAAAGATGAGGGTGTCGTTGTTATTGGAATTTCCAGCGAACCGGAATCTGCAATTAAACAATTCGTAATTGATCACGGTATAACTTTCCCGATATTGAGAGATACTCGCGGAGTATATAATAAATATTTCCTGAGCGGCGGTATTTCACCTTATCCGAGAGATTTCATCATAGATCGGGATGGAATCATTCAATACACTAATACCGAATATGATGTCAATACGATGAAAATTATCGTGGAAGGTCTCATCGATTTCGTCTCAGTAGACGATGATTCAAAAACCAACGGATTACCGAGTGAATTCAGATTAGAGCAAAATTATCCGAATCCATTTAATCCATCAACCGTTATATCCTATTCAATCCCAACCGAGTCAATTGTTTCACTTGAAATTTATAATTTGCTCGGACAAAAAGTGCGTACTCTTGTTTCAACAAAACAAAAAGCCGGTTCCTATCGGATTACCTGGAATGGATCGAATGAGGAAGGGAATGCACTCACCAGCGGGCTATACATTTATCGTTTCAAAGCAGGTGCATTTATTCGGTCGAAAAAAATGTTTTTGCTCAAATAGGTGTAAAACCACATAAAAACAAGCGAAGCAATAGCCTTGCGCAGAGTTGCTTCGCTTGTATATAAATTTAACAGTGTTGCCAATGTAATTTATAGCACCGTTTCCCGGGTGAAAGACATCATTTCATGACATATTTCTTAATAATGACAAAGAACAATTTAATTAACCGGCAATTTTTCGGAGAGCTTTATTATCCTGGATGTAAATATGTTTTGACTCCAACGATATTATTCCATCTTTCCTGAAATTATTTAATACAGAGCTTGTCATTTCTCGTGTAGCACCGATTAAATTTGCCAGTTCTTGTTGCGACAATTTGATATTTATTTTCAGTCCGTTTTCTGTTTCGATCGGGTGTTGCTCCGACAGTCTTAACAGTAACCGAGCCAACCTTGAAGGAACGTCCCGGAATATCAGATCATCGATGCGGTTTTCAAAATGCCGCAA
The DNA here is from genome assembly GCA_014729735.1 of Candidatus Zhuqueibacterota bacterium. Classification (GTDB taxonomy): domain Bacteria; phylum Zhuqueibacterota; class Zhuqueibacteria; order Thermofontimicrobiales; family Thiofontviventaceae; genus Mariaggregatimicrobium. The sequence continues at coordinate 5,538 of WJJN01000324.1, read as the reverse complement.
GCGCAATCCCATCAGCTTGCTGAGTTTGAAGCCTAATTCCGGTTTATTTGACATCAATTGTTCGAAATCAGCCCGGCGCATCATGCAAATAAGGCTATCTTCGAGGGCAGTAGCTGTCGTTTGCCTTGGTTGATCGTCAAACAATCCCAATTCGCCGAAAATCTCTCCCGGTTCGAGCATGGTCAGTGTAATTTCTTTCCCGGCTTCATTAACGCGGGAAATTTTGACCCGCCCTTTTTTGAGAAAGTATAAATTTTCACCAGTATCTCCCTCGAGATAGACAATGTCCCTTTTCTTGACTTCATTGTCCGAGACTTTATCGCTGATATTCTCCAACTCATCGTGCGATATGTTCTCGAAGAGGTTGAATTTTTTCAGATACCAAATTTTATCTCGTTCCATGATCGGTCTTCATTTTGTCACTTTTTCGTAAGATGATTAATTTATAATCAGCTAATAAATTTCTCATACTCTGCGCCCACATTTTTCCAATTGATAATATCGAACACCTTTTCCACGAATTCGGCGCGTCTGTTTTGATACTTCAGATAATAGGCATGCTCCCATACATCGATCACCATCAATGGAATAGCGCCCCATTGTGTCAAATTCTGATGCTTTTCCGCCTGATAGATATACAGAGCATTGAACATGGGCTGATACGCCAGAATACCCCAACCGCTTCCTTCTACTGCTTTCGTCGCAGCAATGAATTGCGCTCTGAACTGGTCGAATGAACCGAAGGAAACGCCGATAGCTTCCGCCAGCTTTCCTTCCGGCTTTGCTCCGTCGTTTGGCATTAAATTTTTCCAGAAAACAGAATGCAAAATATGACCGGAGCCATGAAACGCCAGCTCCCGCTCCCAGTGCTTTATCAGGCTGTAATCGCCCGATCCCCGGGCTACCATCAGTTGCTTTTCAGCGTTATTTAGCCCTTTCACGTATCCGGCATGATGCTTATCATGATGCAATCGCATCGTCTGCTCGTCGATCACCGGTTCCAGCGCGTTGTATTCGAATGGAAGCGGCGGCAAGGTATGCTTATCTTTCATCACCATACCCTGCGATGCAGCACCGGCTGGTTTTCCGGCATCCTGTGGCTGCATGGCAGAAACCGCGCTGCCGGCAAATAAAAGCGCTCCACCACCTATTCCCATTTGCTTCAAAAAATCTCTTCGATCTGTTGACATATTTTCCTCCGTTTTTTATCGAGTTATTTGGGTAAATCAAGATTTCCGAAATCTCGAAGATTTCGGAAATCTTTTTCACCTGTTTTTCCCTTTTGAAGGTGGACGGGATTGTATCAAAAGTCATTTTTTAGTGTCATTCCTGCGAATGCAGGAATCCCCTGACTTTTTAATAAATAGGAGATTCAACGACAAACCCGGAATGACATTTTACTAAAAAATCAGACTTATGATACAGCTCCAGGGGGATGTTCGCTTCATTAAAATCCCGATACCAATCCCAGTGTAACACGATTATTCTCGAATTCCAAATCTCTCGTATATTCTAAAATTAACCGTAAATTCCGGGAAAGCAGATAGCTACCGCTCAGCGTAGCGGTTTCATACGCATAGCCTTCCAGATCCGAATCTACCTGGTTGTACAAACCCACCAGATAAAAACGGGATCTATCCAGATTCGGAGCGAAAATGAGCTCTGCAACAATGCCGGAAGATTCCTGTGTTTCCGCATTCGCTTCATACATCGGATTGCTGTCTTCGCGAACCAGATACTGTCCAGTAAATTCCAGCGGACCGACACCGATATTAATATCCGGTCCGTAATAGGTGATCTCATTTTCTAATCCGGCGCTTACCTCCTTGCCCTGATAATAATATCCTCCAAAGCTCAATATATCGCCGATTCCCTGGCTCACCCGAATGCCGAAATTTTTGTATTTATTGCTATCGAATTTTTTGGTATCTTCGTCTGCTTCGGCTTTTCCATTTCCATTCACAACAAAACCGATAATGTCTGTGCCGGTTTGCGGAAGTCCGTACACGAGCATGATACCGCGATCATACGCCAGATTCGTATTGGAGCCAAACTGTTTTGTATAAATCACATAATCCTCGAAAGTCAGCCGCAGCTCCCGCTTCATCAGCGGATCAGAGGTTTGAAATTGTCCGACCATCACATCCAGTTGCGTATCGAATACATTGTCAAAATGAATATACGCGTCTTCGATACCGGCAACTTCACCGCGCTCGGACATATAAAAGTAAAAGTAGTAGCCAATACTCTTGTACAGCGTTCCGCCGGACATAAATTTCAAGCCCCAGGGCGTTTCCAGGTCTTTATCGACATCCGCCTTCTCATCATAGAGCGCGTACGCATCGAATCGGATAGCGAGGGGGAAATCTTTATTCAACCAGAGCAAATCATCCCCGGCAGTCACATAATCGCGTGCTTTTTCTTCCTCAACCATAATAAAACCGTTTCCGGCAAATTCGTCCCCGTAGGGTTTCAATTTTGGAAAAGGTGCATGGCAGGTGGTGCAGGACACCTTGTATCGCCGGGCAAATGCCGGAATTGCGTCGGACTGATCCGGTGCGACAAAACTGACTGCAATAAGCAGCAATAGAAAAATTTTGAAAAGTCTCATATCATCGTCTCCTCTTTTTTTATCATTTGAAGGTTAACCTGAATTTAAAAATATAGATCCAGCAAATCCCAATATCAACCAGAAACAAATAATAAACCTGGCGCTTGCTATATTTGGTTTCGAATTTACGTCATTGATTCTTGGAATTTGTTTGTTATTTGGATAATTGAAAATTGTGATTTCTATATTCAATTTGGAATATAAACATCAACTTATAATCTGTCTACTCATAAACCTCGATCCACGTGGACGTTTCATTGATCACGAAAATCTCGCTTTCCTCTTCCGGCACGCCGAGAAAATCAGCCACAGGCTTCACCAGCAATTGATAGTTCAATACGGCTTTGAACGTTACTTTTCCAATGGCAATGTCGTCCGGTAATTGCCAGGTAAATGTTTCGATCTTGGTTTCCCGCGGACCGATGCGATAATCCACGCCGAGGGACTTTGTATACCACTGCATCATCGTCATTCTGCCTTCGGGATCGAAATACGGCATTCTGAAAATGCGATCACCGATGGGAATGCCATCCCGCTGCAAACCTTCAAAATCAGGAATCTGTTTGGGAATTCCCAAATCCTGATATGCCAGAGCGTCCGCTCCGATTGTATATTCCTCTCCTTCGAAGCCCTTTTTATCTACCGGGAGATGATATTCTTTTCCTTCAGCATCGGTAGCGGTTACGTGCAGCCACATGATCCGGTCTTCCACCGAGCCGGAGGGAACTTTGTGCCCGGCTTTGGCATTGACCAACTGCACCTTGATGGCAACTACTTCGTCATATTCCACTTCTCTCAAGTCCGGATGCATCCGCAGTTCGATGACACCCCGCAATTTGCTTGGCGAGTGAGCACCATGAAACAGATGCTGTGCCACCATGGATTCTTCCGCCATCTTTGCGTTTTTGCCCATGGCTTTCGGCATGTGACATTCCTGGCAGGGAACGCCTTCTTCAGCATAAGGACCTTCTTTCCATTCCAGATGTGTTGACTTCACCCAGACACCGAAGGGACTTTTTTCATTGTGACAATCCCCGCAATATTCAGCCTGTTTCATGAAATCGCTTTCTCGAGTCTCATGATGCGGCGAAACGAGTCCGGGCTTGGGACCATATTTCACTCTGCCCGGTTCGGACACATAGTTGAAATTGAACGGAACGTCACCTCTGAATGAATTAATTGTATGACAGATATCGCAGCTCACGCCTTCGTTTGCACGGGAGTTTTCGCCCGGTCGCGGAGGCGGTACATCTCCGGCTAAAAATGCAATCGGCGTATGACAACCATTGCAGCCATGTGATACCTCCCAGTAATCTTCATCTACTTTGCCATGCGCAACTGCGAGGTCGAAATACTCGATTTCATCCCAGTGGTGGGTGTATGCCTGAGCCATCATTGATTGGATCCATTGCTGGTAAATATCCACATGACAGCTCTTGCATGCTTCCGGTTTTTCATATTGATCATATTCCTTGGATCCCATTGCTTCTTCACCCGCAGGCAATTCCTGTGTAAAAGCAACCGGAGCCAATAACACAATCGCCATGATTCCGATAATTAGTGTTCTCATGTTATCCCTCTCTTAGGTTAAAATATCTGCCTGCACGCTCTCGCAGAATGCTGACAGCATGCAGGCTTGTCATTCGCGTTTAGAATTTTTTAAAAATGCTCGACTTCGCATTGCAAATAGGACACTTTTCCTCTAATTCGCCAATATGCGTATAGCCGCATGTCGGGCAAATGTAAATATCCTCGGAATTCATATCCTGTTTTTTAGCAACCCCTTCTTTTGCCTTTTGATAGAAATCCGTATGAATTTTTTCTGCTTCGATAGCGAAAAACATGGATCTTTCCGCGCCTGTTTCCTTTTGTAATTTTGCAATTGCATCATAAGCAGGATACATTTCATCGACTTCAAACGTTTCACCGTCTACACCCGTTTGCAGATTTTCTTCTGTGGATTTTATCATTCCCAGCAACCTGGCATGATTCGTTGCATGAACCTTTTCGGCATACGAAATTGCCCGAAACATTCTCGCTAAATTCGGATAACCTTCCTTTTCCGCAATATCACTGAAAATCTGGTACTTCATGCTTGCCATGGATTCTCCGCTGAATGCATCCTTTAATGCATTTTCCGTCATCTTTTTCATTCGTGCTTTCTCCTTCGGTTGATGATTAAATTTAAATTGTCACTTCAGTTTTTCCCATCAGGGATTGCCAAAACTATGCAATTACTCCTCTTTTGAAGGTGGTGTAAATGAGCGTGCGCCTAATTGGCTGTCGAGCATTAATAGACCATGTCCTTTTACGCCGACCATCTGTAGCTTCTTGAGAATCGATTGCATACTCGCTTCTTCTTCTACCTGTTCATCGATATACCAGTTCAGGAAACTCTGGGTCGCGTAATCCTTATCCTGAACAGCCAGTTCCATCAGGTCGTTTATCAATCCGGTCACTTTCTGTTCGTGTTCATAAGCCAATTGAAATACTTCTTCCACAGATTTGAAATCCTGCTTCGGTTGATCCAGACCATAGATTTTCACATCAGCGCCCTGTTCCACCAGATAGTGATAAAATTTCATTGCATGATATCGCTCTTCCTGTTCCTGAACAACAAAGAAGTTTGCAAATCCATCTAAATCCTGGGATGAGCAATACGCTGCCATGGACAGGTACAAATGACCGGAATAAAGTTCGTTCTTAATTTGCTCGTTAATTTTGTCAATCATTTTTTGTGATAACATAGTTACCTCACTTTTTAATTGATGAATCATTTATTTTAATTTATTTTTTTGAATTATCGCCTATAAAATTAAATAAGCATCGATCTGATTCCCCATTTGAAGGGTGACGGAGCTGTATCAAAAGTCATTTTTTGATGTCATTCCTGCGAATGCATGAATCCCCTGAATTTATAATAATTG
>WJJN01000323.1 GCA_014729735.1 Candidatus Zhuqueibacterota bacterium | reverse complement strand
GATCCTGAAGACAAGATAAAGGTTACTTTTACGCGTAAAGGTAAATCCAAAAACACGGATGTGACGTTGGCAAAAAAACCGCGCGATTTAACCTGGATAGATGAAGGCGACGAAGACGAGCGGATTGTCATCAAACCTTCGAATGAGAAAAAACGAATTATCGTGAAGAAAAAAGGAGAGCCGGGAGAAATGATGGAACTGGATGTGATGGAATACGATCCGGAAATCGACGTTCCCCAAAAGGGGGAACGGGTTGAAGTGGAAATTTTTATTATTTAGTAACAAACGAGCAGCACATTTTTTATAGATCCTTCCGCACTTCGGTTTTGGATTTGCGGAAGGATTTTTATATTTCGGATTGATCTTTTGATTTAAATTGATTAAATTCAATAGACATAGCACCACGAAAAACAAAGTTAACATGAAATTGATAGTAGAAATCCTTGTGAAATATTTAGTCTTCGCAAGGAACTCTACCGGAGGAGGTCATTTCTGTATATCAGCATTCGAATAAAAATTTTCGCGCTGCTGGCGATTGTGCTTGCCATAATTTTAGGACTGCAATTTTACTTCTCGAATAAGGCGCAGCAACAGCTTTTGCAGCAGATGGATCAATTGGCGCATTCGTTGAACTTAGCTACGGAATCCTATTATCAGGATGTGCTGCAGTCATTGCAAGACAGGGGGCACGCAATTTTCAAGAGCAGATCTGCTCCGGCAAAATCGGACAGCATGAACAATATAGACAAAGAGTTTCATATTGTTAAAAGCAATAGCGTGAATGCGGCAATGCCCAAAGCTGCGATCGATTCTTTGAAGAAGATTGTCAACCAAAAGAGAACTACCAAAAACACGGCGCAGGATACGATGATCTGGAATGAGGAAGACGAGGAAATCGTTATCGTTCCTATGGATTCTTCTGTCAATAAACCAGGACACATCCGGCGTAATTTCAGAATCTATTCGAAAAAAGCGGCGACAGAAGCAAGAGTTATCAAGGTCTGGAAAATCATTCATCAATCCGAGCAAGATTCGCCATCTGTTCTGATTGAGGATGTGAATATTAATATTTCAACCGGGCAGACTGCTGATTCTGATTCTGTTCAAAAAATCAGTGTCGTCCGGAAATCGGACAGGGCAGGTAGTGATAAATCACTGCTTTCATTCCGCGTACCGGATTTATCGCAACCGGATGCGCCGCGCATCGTTCATTATAATTATAATCCGGCAGAGCTGCGGCAGGTGCTGATCGATAGCCGGAATCGGAATATTATGATAACGTTGCTGTTATTTTTGACGGCGCTTATTGCAATGTATCTGATCACCAACCGTTTTTTGAAACCGATCACTGCGTTGAAGCATTCATTTGAAAGAGTTATCAACGGCGATTTGAAAGAACTGGTGCCCGCGAAGACGCGAGATGAGATCGGTGAATTGACGCAGTCGTTCAATCACATGGTACTTGAGATGCGCAAGAACAGAGAAAAAGAATTGCTGCTTAAACGCAAGGAGCGTCTGGCATCTGTGGGACAGCTCGCTGCCGGCATTGCTCATGAAATAAAGAATCCGCTGAATGCGATAAATTTGACCATCGGGCATCTGAAGGATAAAATGCATTCAGGAAAAGATACGACACATCTGAAATACATTCGGACGGTTCAATCGGAAATCCAGCGGCTGGATAACTTGGTGAATAATTTTTTGAATTTTGTACGTAGCGAAAAATTGCAAAAATCGAGTGCCGATGTTCACAAGATGCTAAGTGAGATCATCGAGCTGTATCGCCGGGAGCTGGTGAATCAACAAATCAGGATCGAGAATCGATCGGCTGGTCGATTCAGAATTGCAGTTGATGTAGAGCGATTTAGAACGGTTCTCAGCAATTTAATCCTGAACGCGATCCAGGCAATGTCCGAAGGCGGAACATTAACGATTCTAACGAATTCTGAAGACCATAAAATCATTTTGAAGGACACAGGCACTGGAATTAAAAAGAACGACCTGGAAAATATTTTCGATCTTTTTTACACGACAAAATCTTCCGGCACCGGACTCGGGCTTCCGACTGCCTATAAAATCGTGAAGGAACACGGCGGCGATCTCACAATCGAAAGTGAGCCCGGGAAGGGCACAACCGTATTCATTCAAATATAAATTAATTGATTATGAAAATACTAATCATCGATGATGAAAAAACACAGCGGGAGATTTTAAGCGACATTCTGGCGGATGCCGGCTATGAGATAGCGCAGGCAGCCGATGGCGAAACTGGACTGGGAATGATCCGCAGCGGGAATTATGCCCTCGTGTTGACTGATTTAAAAATGCCTGGCAAAGACGGGCTGGATGTGCTCAAAGAAACGTTGGAATATAATTCGGATATTCAGGTTGTGCTGATGACTGCTTTTGGCACGATCCCCAGTGCGGTGAATGCCATTAAAATCGGCGCGTACGATTATTTGACCAAACCTTTTCAAAAAGAAGATTTGCTGCGTATTATTCACAGGGCTGCGGACAAGGCACAATTGCTACTGGACAATCGCCGCTTGCAGAATGAAGTCGAGCACCGCTACAGTTATCATAATATCATCGGTGCCAGTCCGCTGATGCGAAAAGTTTTTCATCTGATTGATAAAATCAAAGAAGTGGATGCTACCGTGCTCATTTACGGTGAAAGCGGGACCGGAAAGGAACTGGTCGCTAAAGCCATTCATTACAGTGGCAGGCGAAAAGATAATCCCTTTGTTGCCCTGAATTGTGGAGCGATCCCGGAGACGCTCATCGAAAGTGAGCTGTTCGGTCATGAAAAAGGCGCGTTTACCGGCGCGTCCAAAACCTATTTGGGTAAATTTGAACAGGCGCAGCGCGGCACCATTTTCCTCGACGAAATCGGCGTGATGCCGATGCACCTGCAGAGTCGACTGCTGCGCGTATTACAGGATAAAAAAATAGAAAAAATCGGGGGCAGCGGTCTCGTCGATCTTGACGTTCGTGTAATCGCCGCGACAAATGAGCAACTGCCAGAAAAGGTCCGGTTGAATGAATTCAGGATGGATTTGTACCATCGATTGAATGTGTTTACGATAGAACTTCCGCCTTTGAGGAAGAGAAGACAAGATATCCCTGTTCTGGCGCGACATTTCTTACAGCGGTTTTCTTCGGTGTACAAAAAAAATATGCAGCGATTTTCGCCGGGTGCAATTCGGGAGTTGGAGCGATATGATTATCCGGGTAATGTCCGTGAGCTGGAAAATATCATCGAAAAGACGGTTATTTTAACGGAAGAGGAGGTTATCACGGAAGATGCATTAATGATGCCTGCTGGCGATGAGAATAACAATTTTGAGGCTGCGGGTCTCGCAGGTAGTAAGCTGCCAGATGTCGAGCGGGAATTGATTGTTGATGCATTGAGAAAACACAAAGGATCTATTAAACTGGCTGCGGAAATGCTTGGCTTGACATATAAAACACTGCAATACCGGATTAAGAAATTCGGGTTGGACAAGAACGATTATAAATAATTAAGAATCGAGAATCTCTATTCCAGCAAAACCATTTTCAGCACAGATGAAAATTTATTGCCCTGAATCCGACAAAAATAGAGTCCGCTCGCGAGATTCCGTTCATCTTGATATGATGAAAATCGGAACTGGTGTGCCCCTG
>WJJN01000322.1 GCA_014729735.1 Candidatus Zhuqueibacterota bacterium | reverse complement strand
GTGCAGTACGAAGTAGCTCTCGATCTGGCAACCAGCCCGATAAAAGCCGCACCCGGATCGGTGATTGGATTTGCAGTCTGGGTTTCCGATCCTTCGGTGGCAAACTCGTTCAAATATGGAAATTCCTTTCAAATGCCTTATGGCGCGCTCTGGGAATGCGCAGCCACGCTCGACGATCTGGCTTTAGCTGAACAGACTGCACTTTCTTCGGCTGAAAATGAGATTCAATCTTTTTTTCTGAAACAGAACTATCCCAATCCATTCAATCCGAAAACGACCATTAATTTTGGAATTGAATCTGCGAGTCACGTGATCCTAAAAGTCTATGACATTCTGGGAAAAGAAATCCGGACGCTTGTCGAGAAGGATATGGAAGCCGGTGAATATTACATCCCATTCGATGCTGCCGGATTGCCATCCGGAATTTACATGTATCGAATACAAACGGAAGAATTCTCTGAAGTTCGGAAAATGATATTGCTGGAGTGAGTCACCTGAACCCCTGATTTTTCCAGGAAAAAATCAGGGTTTTTTCTCTTCATTAACGGTGCGGTGGTCTTCGAAATTTTCGATCGATTATAACCAACATCTTACCGAAAACCGATTATTAAACCAGAATTTGTGATTGTCATTAATTTTGATCTTTTCAAAATCCAATAAAACTTTTAATTTATTAAGAGGAAGGAGAATTTATCAATGGACACACTAAAGGGAGCAAAGACTATCTTTTTATTGATGAGTCTAATGTGTTTGTTCTCATCATTGCATTCACAAAGCTTTCAGGGTGTTGGGGATATTGCAGGTGGAAGTTATGAAAGTTATGCCGAAGCGGTATCCGGCGATGGGGCGACTGTGGTCGGCAGAAGTGTTTATAATTCTAGTGGTGATGTACAGGGATTTGCGTGGCGATCGGATATTTCAATGGTACCGCTGGGATTTTTAAGCGGTGGAAAGTCCAGCTATGCCACCGCTGTTTCATACAATGGCTCGGTGATTGTTGGTGGCAGTGATAATGGCTCGAGTCAGGAAGGAGCTGTTCGCTGGATAAACGGGACAATTTCGACTGTCGGATCAAACTGGCATGAATGCGCCGCGTTTGGTGTCTCCGGTAACGGTAATGTAATCGTCGGATATTGGGACAAATCCGGTAGTACCAGAGAGGCTGCACGATTCGTCAATGGCAGTGGCTGGGCAGGTTTGGGATATCTAACGATTTCCACGTCACTACCTTATAAGTACAGCCGGGCGTATGCTGTTTCGGAAGATGGAAATTCGGTTGTTGGTATGAGCAGGGCGTCGAGTCCGGAGGGATATAGCAAAGCAGAAGCATTTAAATGGGTGAAAGATCCGGGCTCTGCTCAAACCGGCACCATGACGAGCTTCGGGCAACATACGTTCTGCATCAATACTCCGACGACTTATAATTGGTACATTGCCTATGCGATTTCCGCAAATGGTAATTTTTCCTGCGGAATGGGAGAAGATCCGTACGGTCCCGTCGCCTGGCGCGGAGATTCATTCATGGAAAACACCAATTGCTGGAATGCGCAGGGAATTAGTCCGGATAAAAGCACTGCGACGGCAATTTCCGGTGATGGATCAGTCGTTGTCGGATGGTATGAAGAATCTTCAAATCCTGGCGTGAAAAAAGCTTTTTATGCAACATTCGGAACGTCCAAAAAGATGATCGATCTCAAAAATTTGCTTGTCAGTCAGTACGGATTGAATTTAAGCGGCTGGACTTTGACCGAAGCTACAGGTATTTCCAAAGACGGAAATACGATTGTGGGCAACGGGATCAATCCGCAGGGTAAAAAAGAGGGCTGGATTGCAAAATTGACCGGCGCCAGTAATCAACCTCAAATTATAATCGATGTGCCAAACGGTGGAGAATCGTGGAACGCTGGTTCGACTCGCTATATCCGCTGGCACAGTCTTAATTTCAATGAACCCGTGATGATATGGATCAGTTATGCCGGATATAATCCGCAATTCTGGGTTGCAGTCGATTATATGGACAGTACGGAAAATGACGGCAGCTATGAATGGGTAGTTCCTGACAATCCATCCAATAATTGCATTATTAAAGTCGCTGATGCAGATGACGGCGTGCCCTACGATGTCAGTAACGGACCATTTTCCATTACCGGTGGCAGTGGTCAGTCATCGATAACGCTTGATGTTCCAAATGGTGGTGAAAACTGGGTCGCCGGAACAACACACTATATTGTTTGGCATACCAATCAATATTCCGGTCCTGTAAAAATCGAGTATTCGACAGATACCGGCAGCAGTTATTCCACGCTGGAAAATTCGTATTCCGGATCAGATTCGTATGAATGGATTATCCCGTCTACACCTTCGAATCAATGTCTGGTGAGAATCTCGGATCCCTCTGATGGTGATCCTTTTGATATCAGCGATGCTGTTTTTACGATTTCGGGCTCAGGCACAAATAATACGCCCAGCGGCTCCAATATTTCTGTAGATTTGGGCAGCGGCGTTGAATTGATTTTCGATGATGTGACTGCCGCCGGATTTACTGATATGGATATCAATACCACTGGTCCGCAGCTTCCGGAAGATTACCAACTAATTCCGTTAAATAGTCCCAGGTACTATGATATATCAACCACAGCCTCTTTTACCGGAAATGCGAATATTTTTATCAATTATGACGACAGCGGTTTAAATCCTGATCAAGAAGCGGCACTGAATTTGATGGCGTTTGATGGTTCTATTGCTCAATGGGTCGATGTAACCGCGAATGTCGATGCTCAGAATAATGTGCTTCACGGTATCGTCGATCATTTTTCTATATTTGGCATTATGTTTTCAAGTGGCGGCACCGGAGGAAACGAATTGCTCGTTACGAATACTGATGACTCGGGACCTGGCTCATTGCGGCAAGCGATTATGGATGCAAATTCGAACGCCGGACCGGATACAATCCTGTTTAATTTACCGGAGCACATTCCTGGCTACGATCCCGATGTCGGTGTTTGGATCATCTCTCCGCAAAGTCAGTTGCCGAGAATATTTGATTTTGAAACGGTAATCGATGGGTATTCACAAAGCCGTTTTTTGGGAACAGATAAAAATCCGAACGGTCCCGAAATCTGGCTCGATGGTTTGCAGGCGGGAGAATATGCCTATGGATTACATGTGGAAGGACCGGATGTGCATATTTATGGATTGATAATTACAAATTTCCATACTGGAATTTTTGTCAGGCAATGCGAAGCAGGTCGAATCGCCGGGTGTTTTGTCGGAGTTGGTTTCTCCGGTAACGAGGCATTACCAAATGATTACGGAATCTATCTGACAAATCATACGAAGTATTTTCATGTGACGCCTTATGATACTATTCCCAATGTTATTTCAGGGAATAATGAGGTGGGCATCGCGGTTGCAGATTCATCATCCTTTAATGTTATCCTGGGCAACTACATTGGTCTGAATCGGGAAGGCAATCAGGTGATTGGAAATGGGAACCGTGGTGGTATTTATTTGGACACAGAAAGCAATCAAAATGAGATTGTCGAAAATAGAATTGGCGGCAACAAAATCGGAATCAATATTTTTGATAGCAAGGAAAATCACATCATCAGCAATCTAATCGGTACTAACGGCATCTGGGAATTTGAAGTGGGGAACCAAACGGATGGTATTTACATTTTCGGTAATTCACAGGACAATGTGATGGAAGACAATATTATTGCCTATAATTCTAATGGCGTTCATGTCTATGGTGAAAATGCCGTTCGGAACATGATTTCCGGAAACCTAATTTCGCAAAATCAATATTCCGGAATTTATAATGATTCCGGTGGAAACAATGAACTTTCCCCGCCCACAATCCAGAGCGTTTCGGGTGGTTCGATCAAGGGAACTTCTATTCCCAACGCGATCATTGAAATTTTCTCTGATAACAATAACCAGGGAATGCATTTCCATGGAGAGACGATTGCTGATGCAAGCGGAAATTTCAGTTGGAGTGGAGAAGTAATCGGACAAAATATCACCGCCACTGCGACGGATGAAGATGGCAATACATCTCAATTTTCCAATCCGGTTTCAACGGGAATTGAAGAGGAGCTTACAGACCCGGAACCGGAAAGCTTCTCGCTGAATCAAAATTATCCCAATCCGTTTAATCCGGAAACTGTGATTAGTTACAGGATAGCGGAAAAAGGGGAAGTATTGCTAAAAGTATACGATTTGTTGGGACAGGAAGTCGCCACGCTGGTGAATGAAGAGCAGCTTCCCGGGGAACACCGGACAACATTTAATGCACGAGGATTGCCTTCAGGCATTTATTTTTACAAAATACATTGCGGAGGATTTAAAGCGATTCGGAAGATGATTGTCATTGAGTAGGAAATAGAAGTTTCGGAGTAAACAAAATCCCCTTCTCATTTTACTGGAAGGGGATTTTCTTTTTTACAAAACATGTTTATCCGAAGATTCATCATGCCGGTGGCAAACCAACCAAAGTTCTGAAAAACGCCTTGCGGTTTATCGGCTTCTTATTTTCATAAATCTGTTTCATTTCCGTATCCACTTCAATAGTTTCCAGTTCCTTGCGCGCCGATTCATCGCGTGCATTATCTTCATCCTTCAAATATTTAAACAAAAGCGACAGTTCCGAATCATCCAGCCAGACCCCATTACAGTGTTTGCAACGATCAATTGCAATGTAGTGATGAATAAATTCAAAATGAACTGATTCCGGTTCGAGGAGAATCAAATTACAAGAGGGACACAATACCCGCAGGGGCTTATACGATTCAATCCTCAATCCTTCCAGAGGCGGTACATCGTCAAGAATGACATCATTCTTCTGGCGAGAAGATTCAATGATTTTTTCGTATTCACCCTCATCCATCCAAATACCCTGACAGCCTGAACATCGATCAACATGAATGCCCATGATCGAAAGTTGCTCGAAATGTTCATTTTTACAGCGCGGACAGACAGAAATCATAAATTACCTCCATTGGTTTTTATAATTGAAGGAGAAGCCCGGGAGTAACTCCCATTTATCATTTATTTTCAATTATTGCCAACATTTTTAAATACTCATAACCTGTTTCAAATGAGTAAATCAGACATCTATTTTTTATATTTAATAGGACACCATTTAAAATGTTAACATTTACTTTAATGTTGCCGAATAATATATTAGATTTTGTGTCCGCAGTTTATCAAATTACAATCAAAAAAGTGAGTTCCTATTTATGAAAAAGACATTCTTAACTGACTTTGTAAAATTTTTGCTTGTAAAAATAAAAGGAGTTAAAAGAGTGAAGCCAGGTACTAATAAAGAATCGCAAAATTCAAAACCTCTCACCAATGAAAATTCAGTTGATACTACATCGGATAAATTGGATCAGGATATCGAATTGCTGGATATCGAACCCAAAAAACGCATAAATCCTGAAGACCGCAAAAACCTGCAACGCGTGTTAGAAGTTATAAATCAACATTTGCCGGATCGGATGCTCACGTCCAATCCCTTGAAAAATGAAATTGATTCGCGAATTCGCGATAATCAAACACAGCCGGTCGGACAGAGCGTTGAAATCAAACAAAAGGTCGCAAAATGAACTTTGAATTTTCCTTACAGAGCATCGGAACATTTATTCAGGAGATCGTCAGAAAAAGAGCTTCAAAACCGTATTACCAACTCGTTTCCGAAGTTGAGAGCGCGATATCGAATGCGGCGATGAAAGCTGAAGAATCGCTGGATGGGTGGTCGGTCTATTATCAAAAAAACAGAATTTCAGATGAGAACATACGTTCGTGTATCCGGTCCAAGAGGAATAAGGTATCGGAACTGAGTAATGCTCTATATAAACTTTCGGATTTAGCTTTAAAAGGTGTTCTCGGGAAATCCCGGTATATTAAATTAAATCAAAGTGAGCGCCGGACAGCTTTCAGACATAAGACCAATGAGTGTATTTTCCTAAAACAGCATTATGTCTGGGACGAGGCATTGCTGCAAAATATCAGCAAAACCGGTGCGATGATTTCGACTTTAAAAACTTTGACCAAAGACGAACAAGTCATTTTAAATCTCGTTGACAAAGAAAAAATGACCAACGAACAGATTGCAGCTAAAATCGTCTGGCAAACAGTCGATAACCGATTTGGTCTTCAGTTCAATCATGCTTTGCCTGCCGCACCGACGCAATACGTCTGAATTTTTTCTATAATTATAGTAAGAAAAGAAATCGTGAAAGTCAACCGTTATTTTGACAACTGCTGTAAAATTCCCCACTATGTTGTGGGGAATTGCCTCATGTGTATTCAATTGCTGTCTCTGTTGGCGACTGCCAGTGCTGCCAGACCGCTTTCATCTGTTTTAAGAAGATAAATTTTCTGATTACCCTTAAATCGATTTGTAATTCCGGCGACGATGAACCCCTTGTCACGTGCTTTTAGAACGCAGACTCCGCGTTCAGTAGATTCTGGAGTACCGTAATTTCGCCACCAGTAAATTTTGCCCAGTTCATCAGTTTTAACCAGAATGAGATTGTCGGTCATTGTTTTCGGATTGGTTTGGAGCGAGGTAAACACATAGCTACTTTTTCCTGCCGAAATAACACTTATGTGCGTTTCCGAAACCTGCGCATTATAATGTTGCGACCATTGAACCCGTCCCTTTTGATCCGTTTTTACCAGAAAAGGGATCAAATTCACTTCCTCTGGCTGCGGCTCCAGACCGGCTGCGATAATGCCGTCGTCTTGTGTAATATCCATTGATAAAATATAGCCGCTACTTATCGGTTTGCGCCAGCTTTTGCTTCCCTCAATGTCGAACTCAGCAAGCCAGGAAGTTACTTTATCTGCTTCCTGATGAAAACCCGTGAGATAGATTCGTCCGTTTGCGGCTTGTTTTACGTTTGTGATAACTTCATTATACATGACATGCGCCCATTCACGCGTGCCGTTTTTATGAACTTTTGCCAGGATTCCCAAATGCGGGACGAGATTATTCATGTAGCCGGCAGAGATGAAGAAATGATCTTCTTCTGCAACGGCTATCGAAGCTGAAAGCGGAGAAGCGTCCGGACCATTCAGTCGGGTCCTCCATATTTCGTCGCCACTTATGTCTGTCTTTAAAAGGAAAAGGTGAAAATTGTTGCCAAGGTTGGAGTTGCTGAACATGGCGAATATATATCCATCAGATATCGCTTTCACGTCCATGATAAATTCGCTGTGATCGCCGCCGAACGTTTTTTGCCACTTTTTATTTCCTTTTTCATCGGTTTTTATTATAGTAGCCTGCGTGTTTATTTCGTTAATTCTGATGCTTCCACCGATAATATAACCGTCGTCCGCAGTTTGATCCACGCAGTAACTGTAATCTTCAAGCTCGCCACCAAAATAGCGCTCAAAAGTTGTGGATTTAGAGATGGAAT
>WJJN01000321.1 GCA_014729735.1 Candidatus Zhuqueibacterota bacterium | reverse complement strand
GAAGACAGTTTTGTTGATCGGTCTATTTGTATTGGTATTAAGTATGCCTTGCATGGGGCGTTATTTTGATCCTACAATTGGGAGATGGTTAATTCCTGATCCTTTAGCTGGAAAACATCCTTCGATAAGTCCCTATGTTTATTGTTTAAACAATCCGCTTAAGAATATCGATCCTGATGGAAGATTAGTTAAGATTGCACATCTGAAAGTAACAGTTTTTGGATTGACTTTTAAATCTTCTGGTTATAAAAACGCTGAAAGAGCTATTTCTGTATTAAGATCTACTGCAACTGGCGAAAAAATTTATCAAAACTTACATAGTCGCAAGGAAGTAGTCAATGTAAAATTTGGTGATATTAAAGAAAGACCTGCGGCTATAGTTCGTGGGATAGAAACAGCCGGGCAAACTTCAGCTCTTAAAGCTGTAAAGGAAAACGGTAAATTAAAGGTTACAGAAGCACTTGTACAAGTAGACAAAACTGTTGCAGAGCAAGATTGGAATACACAAGGTGTGAAAACTCAAGATGCTGGTTCTGCAATAACATTAGGTCATGAATTTGGTCATACAAAATCAATGTTGGATGATGTCGTCAAATATAAGGAAGAAGTAATGAACAAGACAGCGGAAGATGTTCAAGCAATTCCAATTGAGAATGCCGTAAGAAACGAATTAAGAGAAAAGGAAAAAAAAGAAAATGAATAAACTCTTTCATAGAAAGGGAAAAAATAATGATTAAAATAATCAGACTTATCTTTTTAATTTTTATAATCTTTCTTAACTGTGAAGATAAGACGAATGATAATTTTGAAATTCGTATTAAAAAGTATATTGCGAAGTCTGCTGAAGAACGAGTGGGTTTTAAAAGTAATTTATATGAACATTATGAACTTACCAAATTATCATTTGATACTTCTTTAGTTAAATATGATATTTATAAAGCCATTTTTACTTTAGCATCTCCAATAACTGAGTTCCATGTAGCTTATCATAAGGGTACAGATGAGATTATTGATTTAGGAATATTTCAAAATAATAATCCTATAGGTTTTTCAAAAATCATTAAGTATAAAAATTTGCAAAGTCAATCTGATATAGAAAAAATATTGACATATTATTTTGAAATATACGATGAAGGTGATGTATTAAATGGTATATCTGATATAATAGGAATAAACAAAAATAATGAGCTAAAAGATATAATAAAACCAATGGAAATTACTCTCAAAAATGATATATGGGAAATTTCATTATTTACATGGTCTTCAAAAAGTGGAAAAATTTTAAAACACAATATTATAGTTGATAAAAAAAATGGCTTTAAAGATAACATAGAAATAATTGCAGAAGATGTTGGAAATTGGAAAGCTCCAATGTAATAACAAATGGTTTTAAGTGTATAAATTAAGGCTAATATTTTATCATAACCACCTATTGGAAAAATTTACTTTGAGTATCGCAAGGCATTCGGGCTTTTTAAATATTTTCAACTTTGTTATTTCTACAAAATTCAATACGAAATTTCAAGTTTTGATTATATCCGAAGGAAGCCCGAAAGCAATATCTGGATAATTCAGTTTTTTGGTAAGGTGCGTTTCCGAAGGCTATCTAACAAAAACATAGTCTGTTATTTGACTGTTGTGTCAAAGGAAACCTGAAAAATCTTGACTGGCTTAAGAATTATAATAAAATATGCGTTTAAAACCATGTTTGAGAGAATAATCGACCTATACCATTTAAAAAAATGGATGATATACCTTTGCTGTTTCTTGTTGCTTTTGCTGTGGGCATTGCTATCATCATTATTTCCGCAGGCGGTACAGACGTTTCGGATTGCGAATGAAATTCGTATCAATAATCAACGAGTGAAGCAGGTGGAGAATTGGGGAATGACTGTCCAACGGCTGGAAGTTGAGAATAAAAAATTAACATCTGTGTTGCAGGAAATCCAATTGCAGGCGCCGCAGGATGATGAATTGTCGTACATACTTAATTTTTTTAGTGAAGCAGCCAAAACGTCGAAAGTCAGTTTTCTTTCTATCGAGCCGCAGGAGACAGAACACAATCCGCAATATCGTGTCATCCCGTTTCATGTTCAATTAACGGGTAGTTATCATCACCTGGCAAAATTTCTCAATATCATTGAAACAGCGAAAAGTGTGGTGAAAATCGATCAATTGAACATCAAGACTAAGGGGCTAATTGAGAATGAGCTACTGGTAACAATGAAAATCTCGGTATATTATTTGAATAAATGACAGTATGAAAAAAATTATTGATAAAAAGTATTTGCCATACATGTTAGCTGTGTTGGCTGTGCTCATTTGGGGGCATAATGGGTACAGAATATTTCATGGGCTGTTGCATCTGGATAATATATCAGAAAACACGGAAGCGTTTCACTGGACGCCACAGGTTATTGCGGCGGAAACTCAATTAACCGCAAAGCCATTTATCTATGAGGCGAACCATCGGGATCCGTTTAAAAATTGGTTACAGGTTGCCCGTAAATCAGCATCGGTTCATCAAAAACGACAGCAAAAACGGAAACTGCCGCCGACACCGCCTCCGGCATTGCGTTTAACTGGAATACTGGGAGACGCAAACGGCACAATGGCAATCATCGAGTTTCCTAATGGCGCTGTCCATTTTGTGCGAGAGAAAGATATAATTGATAATATCACAATTATAAAAATCGAATCGAATGCTGTGTTGTGCCGGTTTGAAAAGCAGGAGTTTAAAGTGGAATTAGTCCGCTAGTCCAAAGCATTATGAAAAAAATCCGAAAATATCTATTCAAATTATGTCCAACTATTTTTCATATAGGTTAACTGGCATTAAAAAACTCAAAAAATTCTTGAACGACCAAAACGGCTCCGCTCTGGTCACTGTCTTGAGTCTGATCGTTATTCTGACAATTTTAGCACTGGCGTTAATGGGAGTTGTCACGGTTCAATCGAGATTTATTCGAAGAGATCATCATCGGACTCAGGCGAGATATTTAGCAGAAGCCGGAATTCAAAAAGCGCTGTGGTATCTTTCCGGACATGGTGGCAGAAATATAAGATGGCGGGCGGTGGATTCCCGGATTCAGCTTTTCGATCAGGATTATGCACAGGTTTCGGTATCACAATGGGGAGGATATCTTGAAATAACGTCCCGGGCAAAGTATAAAAATCAAACAGCACGCGTTACATCGCTTGTGGGAGAAAAAATGCCGGATGTGTTCAATAACGCCGTCGTTATCGGCGGAACAGATTTTCCGCTTGTTGTGTGTGGTTCCAATGAGATAATCGGTGATGTTGTAATTGGTCGTGGCGGTGTAAGAGAGGGTGAAATAAAGGGCGACAAATTTTCAGGGAAGAGAGCGGTTCATGGTCAAATTCATATCAATCATTCACCACAAATGCCATATTTTGATGACTCCTTCATCGAGGCATCGATGCAAAAATTTGAAAATATGGTACATAATCCTGGCGGACGGATCTACTCATCGAATCGGGTTTTCAGCAATGAAAATCCACTCGATATTTCCCAAAACCATCGAATTTATGTGCAGGGTGAT